>CAZHDQ010000145.1:0-6709 GCA_964531595.1 uncultured Anaeromyxobacteraceae bacterium | reverse complement strand
AGGCGAACCCCGGAGACGTGGCCATAACCGCCGACATCCCCCTTGCGGCAAGACTGGTGGACAAGCAGGTCGTAGCCATCGACCCTCGGGGTCAAGAATATAGCGAATCCAACGTCTCCGAACGCCTGTCCGTCCGGGATTTCATGGACAGCCTGCGCTCCGCCGGGATCGAGACCGCCGGTCCGCGCCCTTACGGTCCCCGGGATCGCCAGGCGTTCGCGTCCACGCTGGATCGCGTTCTGACCCGCCTCCGAAAGTAGCGCCAGTCCCCACAGGTTGCCGCCTCCTTTGGGAAAGCAACCATTGAAAATTACCGCTACCAAAATGAAGGGCTGGTCATTCATTTTGACTGGACGCGTTTGTGAACCGGATACCATGCTGCAGATCGACACCCGCCCCGATAACTGCGCGATTAACACCACTGCGGCCCGCGCCAGTGGCGCGTCAATTGCACAGGATCTTTTTGTCTTGTCGGCTGGCCGGCCCATGCAATCGCGGGACTGGAACATCGACCGGGGCACCCCTGGAGGACTATGAATCGGATGACGATCCGCTTTTATTCGATGCAGATCACCACGCTGGCGATCCTTTGCACCGCCATGCCTGCGTCTGCCGGACCGACCCCGCCGCTGCCACCGCCCCCTCCCCCCGGCGCCGGGCTAGGCCTGGGCGGTCCACTGACTCCGGGGGAGAAGGTCGTAAAGATCCGCGAGGAACTTCGGCCCATCGACGCGAACCTGATCCGCGAGGCATCCGAAGTGCTGCGGTGGCGAGACGAACTGGCCGTGGTCGGAGGCCAAATCCCCGAACTGACTCGCGAGGTCGCGCGGGCGCGTCAATCTGTGGCCTCCCAGGTAGCCGGCGATCCCGCACTGTTGCCCCACCTGGAAGTCGCGTTGGGGGTGGTCACCGAACTCCAGGACGTCGTTTCCTTCCTGGTCGAGACCTGCCGCCAGGAGCAGCAGGAGGTAGGCGAGGCGCTGGCCAGGGCCGACGCGCTTGAGGTGGAGTTCAAGGAGCCGCCGTCCGCCGATTTGATCGACGCCAAGATGGCCCTCGACGAGGTACTGGCCTACCTCGACAAGGTTAGTCGAGCCCATACGGCACTTTCGCTGCTGAAGGCCCGCCGAGCCGGGTTGAACGAAGAACTCGACCAGAGGTTGCGGCTGAGGAAACTGGAGTTTTCGCTGCCTCCCCTAGAGGAGTTCGGCGGAGACCCAGCGCTGCGCAAGCGGACATTGACTGTGCGAGAAGAAGCGGCACAGATGCTGACCTCTCTGAAGGCCTACCGCAAACTGCTGGGCACGCACCTCGTCAGCCTGGCGCAGATCCAGTTGCAGCGAATCCGACTGGAGATCCTGGAGCGAGAAGAGGAGATCGCCCGCCTGGAAGCGCAGCGGGACTCAGTTTTCACACGACTGGCGGTAAGCCCTGCCGACATCGTGGCGGCAGGCGTCCGGGTCGAAACCGCAATGAAGCGGACCTCACAGGAGGCCCGGGCCATCCAGATCGAACTCAAGGCCCTGCGGATGAGTCCACCCCAAGCGAAGGGCGGGAAAGGCCCGTTCACCCCGGAAAAGGAATGGGATATTCGGATCAGCGCGTTGCAGCACAGGCTTTATCTGCTGGATCTCGAGGGACAGGTCGAGACCTTTCGGGCCGCGGCGATGGCCGCGCTGCACCCGCTGCTGCGCCTCCAGCCGCTGCCCGCCGGCTTCGCAAAGGCCCACGCCCGCGACCTCGACCCTGACAAGCAGGTCAAGGCGCGCGAGGAACTGGACGGGCGGCGGGAAGCCTGGCGCCACGAATATTCGCAACTCTCGCTGGAGCAGCCCGCCCCTGGCGAGGAGGAGCGGGCGGCCCTGGTCCTGGACAAGGCCCGCGAAATTCTGGACCTCTACGACCGGATCGGCGAACGGAAGTGGGAGATCGAGTGGTGCGCGGAATTGGTTCGCTTCCATGAGGCCCGGTTCGAGAAAGCCCGGCGCGGACCGGCCTACTACACATGGCGGATCGGCCTTTCGGTAGGACTGGCCGCCTTGGCCCTGATGCTGTCCATCGGACTGGGTCGGGCGACCCTGGGCCCGATCCGCAAGAACCCGTCCCAGGCCGCGACGATCCGTTATGCCCTCTTCGGCACGTCCCTACTGGGTATGGTGGTCGCGTGGGGCGGGCTGGCTCTCGCCTGCATGGCCTTCGTCTGGAAGATACCAGTCGATTGGCGGGTCCTGGGTGGCTTCCTGCAAAGCACGCTGTTCACCATCGGGGACAGAGAGGTCACCGTTGCCGCGATCGGCGTCTTCCTGGGCATCCTTGGATTAACCCTGGCCCTCAACGAACTGGTCGGCCGCTTCGTCAAGTATTGGGCCTTCGCCTACTTCACCTGGGACGAGGGCGTCCGCCACGCGCTGCTCGCTGTGGTGAGGTACCTCATCCTGTTCATCGGGATCGCGCTGGGCCTTGAGTTCATCGGTATCGGGATGGGGGCGCTGGCCATCTTCGCCGGTGTGATCGGCATCGGTATCGGCTTCGGGTTGCAAAGCATCGCCAGCAACTTCATATCGGGCCTGATCATCTTGTTCGAGCGACCCATCAAGAAGGGGGATTACATCCGCGCCGGGGACCTGGAGGGACGAGTCGAGTTGATCTCGGCCCGGGCCACCACGCTGACGACGCGCGACAACATCAGCGTGATCGTGCCCAACAGCGAGTTCATTTCAGGCCGGGTCGTCAATCTCAGCCACGGTTCCCCAACGGTCCAACTGCACCTGCCCTTAGGCGTCGCCTACGGCTCGGAACTGGCCCGGGTGGACGAGATCCTACTAGCCGTCGCCGCGGCCCATCCGGATATCCTGGACAGCCCTGATCCGAAGGTCCTGATGACCGCGTTTGGCGAAAGCTCGCTGAACCTTGAACTGCTGGTCTGGACCGAAAACGTGGCCCACAAGGGGCTGATCATCAGCGCGTTGTATCGGGCCATCGACGCCGCGTTCCGTGAACACGGGATCGAGGTGCCCTTCCCCCAGCGGGACTATCGGGTCCGCGGCGAGCCCCTGCCTTGACTCGCTTTGAACCTCCCGGACGACTCGGCACATCAAAGTGGTCGATGACGGATCATTGTGTTAGGCCCTCCGGGCGCTTCAGTGCCCAATCGGTACCTCGCAACCGGTATGCCACGGGCGGGCGCCATGGCGTTGGCTCGATTCCTGCAATATTCTTCGTGAAAACAGGGGGCGCAGATGAACCCGGGATCGAGTCAGGCTCCGACGGAACCCGGAGAGCGCGAGAACCGCGAGCAGTTCCGGGAATTGATGGCCCACCTCCAGCAGGTGTTCTGGATCAAGAACGCCGTGGACGACGCCGTGCTCTACCTGAGCCCGGCCTACGAAACCATCTCCGGTCGCACATGTCAGAGCATGTACGACGACATCCAGACCTTCCTGGACGGGATCCATCCGGAGGATCGCGAGCGGGTGGCCGTGGCGATGGCCGGTCAGCGCGAAACCGGGGGATACGAGGATGAGTATCGGATCGTTCGCCTCGACGGGTCGATCCGGTGGATCTGGGCGCGGAGCTACCCGGTTCGCGACAAGCAGGGGCAGGTCCTCCGCTTCGCGGGCATCGCCGAGGACGTCACCGAACGCAAGTCGCTCGAGCAGGACCGGGCCAGGCTCGCGGCAATCGTAGAGCATGCGGAAGACGCCATGGTGAGCATGTCGCTGGACGGCGTCGTCATCAGTTGGAACGAGGGCGCCGAGCGACAGTACGGCTACACGGATGAGGAGATGATCGGCCGTCCCATCTCCGTCCTGTTCCCTCCCGATAAGTACCTGGAATACCAGCAGACCATGAAGAAGGTTCGGAAGGGCGAGGCGATCCCCGCGTACGAGACGACCCGGCGGCGAAAGGACGACACTTTGATCAATATTTCGCTGAGCATCTCGCCCATCGAGATCCGCGATGGGGCGGTGGTCGGCGCGTCGAAGATCGCCCACGACCTCACCCGGGTGAAGGAATTGGAAGAGCAGTTCCGTCAGGCGCAGAAGATGGAGGCGGTGGGCCGCCTAGCCGCGGGCGTGGCCCACGACTTCAACAACCTTCTCACCGTCATTTCCGGGTATGGCGAACTGCTGCTGGACATGGTGCCCGACGGCGCCCCGGCCCGGGAACTGCTTTTGGAGATCCGGAACGCCGTGCAGAGGGCCGCCGCGTTGACCCGCCAGTTGCGGATCTTCAGCCGCAAACAGAGGTTCGATCTCCGGGTCGTTGAACTCGATTCCCTCGTGGCCGGCAGTGCGAACATGCTCAAGCGGCTGGTGGGGGAGGACGTGGAGATCGTCGCGGTTCTCGGTTCAGCGCCGGGCAGGGTGAAAAGCGATCCCGGCCAATTGGAACAGGTCGTGATGAACCTGGTGGTCAATGCGCGGGATGCCATGCCCCGGGGCGGCAGGATCACCATCGAGACCGCCAGGACGGTCGTGGAACAGACGAGCGTCTGTTGCGCCAAGGGGGTGAACCCCGGCCGGTACATCCTGCTGGCTGTCAGCGACACCGGCTGCGGCATGGACGAACGGACGCGGGCCCGTGCCTTCGAGCCGTTCTTCACCACCAAGGAGAAAGACAAGGGGACGGGCCTGGGACTGGCGATGGTCGACGGGTTCATCCGACAATGCGGTGGTCACGTCCTCGTGCACAGCGAGCCGGGGGTCGGGACCACGTTCGAGGTCTACCTTGCAGAGGTGGATGACGCCATGGGGGTGGTCCCGCAGGCTCCGATCGTCGAGGCGACGACCCGGTGCGACGAGACGGTCCTGCTGGTGGAGGACGAAGCTTCGGTCCGGTCGCTCGCCCGACAGATCCTGCAGAAGGGCGGCTACACGGTCCTGGAGGCAGCCCGGAGCGACGAGGCCGTCCGGTTGGCCGAATCGCACCACGGCGTGATCCACCTCCTTGTTTCGGACGTGGCAATACCGGGAATGGGCGGTCCCGCGCTGGCCGAAGAGATCCTGGCGCTGAAGCCCGGCATCAAGATGCTGTTCCTGTCCGGCTACGCCGACGCGGCCGCGGATCGCCCCGGCATCCTGGCGTCCGAGATCGCCTTCCTGGGGAAGCCCTTCACCCCGAACACGCTGCTTCGCACGGTGCGGAACACGCTCGACCGGGATGCTGCCTCGAAAGAGAAGCTCTCCCCCCGTCCCCCGGATCCGGGCCCGGAGAAATGACCCGGCACTCGCGATTCGAATCCTTCCCGAACCCTTCAGCGGCGTGTGGTGGTTCGCAAAGCTCAACCACAGAGAGGAGAGCCATAATTGATTGCGCGGTGAATCGCGCCTACATGCCCGACTTTCCGGGCATCAGATTCGCGCTTTGGCAAACGGCTTGTTGGTCAGGGCAAACGACACCAGCAAACCGGCCATCAAGAACGCGGCGCCAATCCAGAAAGTGTAGTTGGCCGCGTCATTATTGCCGTAGTGATCTTTAAGGTAAGCCGCAATCTGTGGTCCCACCAGACCGGCCATCGCCCAGGCGGTCAGCAACACCCCGTACACTACACCCATTACCTTGGCTCCGAAAACGGTTAGAACAAAAGATGGGGCCGTGCCGAAACCGCCGCCGTAGCAGAGCAGGATGTAGCAGACCAGCAAACCGAACAGGTATGGATTGCTGACGAATGTTAAGGAAATAAAAACCAGTACCTGAGAGGCCAGGATTGCACGAAAGGTTTGAACCCGACCGATTTTGTCCGATAGCCCACCCCAGAGGAATCGACCGATGCCATTAAACAGTGAACTGATCGCAATCAGTGTCGCCCCCAGACTAGCCAGCGCAATCGCCGATAAATCCGGGTTTTGGATTTTGAACAAGTTCTGAATCAGCGGGGATTGAAAGCCGATAAACATAATGCCGGCGGTGATGTTGCAAAAAAAGATGAACCACATCATTACGAAGCGGCTGGAAAGAATGCATTGGATAGGGGCGATCGAATCGTCATTTCCAGCAGCGGCACTGGCGGCAACAGCGTTCCACCCTGGAGGTGCATAACCGGTCGGTGGGTTTTGCAGGACGAGGCCGGCGATTACGCCTGGAATGCCGAGGGCGACGGCGATGATGTAAAAGGTCGTTGACCAGTTGATTTCCGAACCGCTGGCCGCCATCGAAATGGCAATCGGCCCAATTATCTTACTCATCAACAGCGCGCCAAAACCAAAGCCCATGACCACCATGCCCGTGATGAAGCCCTTTTTATCGGGAAACCACTTGGCGGCAGTAGCGACCGGAGTCACATACCCAAGACCTAGGCCGATCCCACCGACCACACCCATACCGAAATACAAAAGCCACAGATTCTGGATACTCAGGGCGTATCCGCCAATGGCCCAACCGAGCCCATAAAATAGACCGCCGAGGGCGGCTAACTTGCGCGGGCCAAATTTCGGCAAAAGAATACCGCCCATCGCGGCGGACAACCCCAGGAAACAGATGGCAAATGACAGAATGCGAGCGACTTCCAGGTTGCTCCAACCGGTGGCGTTCACAACCGGATCCTGGAAGTAACTCCAGGCATAGATGGTCCCCAGCACTAACTGGAGCACAGTGCCCATCGCGGCGATTATCCAACGATTGCGAGGGGCGGATTGGGTGGCTTTATCACTCATTGGTCAACTCCTGATGTCGCTTCTAGCCCATTTTGAATGGTTAGGCTAGGTCG
>CAZHDQ010000144.1:1198-6727 GCA_964531595.1 uncultured Anaeromyxobacteraceae bacterium | reverse complement strand
GCTGAACGACCTGTACGAAACGACCGCGATCCGCGAGGTCTTCGGCGATCTGGCGCCTCGACTGCCGGTGTCCTCGACGAAGGGCGTGACCGGTCACTGCCTTGCGGCCGCGGGGGGCGTCGAGGCAGTGATCACGGTTCTGGCTCTGGCCCGGGGCGTGCTGCCGCCGACGGTCAACCTGGTACATCCGGACCCGGAACTGGGCCCCATGGACTTTGTGGCCGATGGCGCCCGCTCGGCCGTCGTCGAGCACGCCATGTGCAACAGTTTTGCGTTCGGCGGGCAGAACGCCGTCTGCATCTTCTCGCGACCCTGAGGAAACAGTCATGGGCAGGAAGGTCTTCGTTGCCGGCACCGGGTCGTATCTGCCGGGGGAACCCATCCCGGTGGAGCAGGCCCAGGCGGTCCTCGGTGAACTGACCGAGGCGCCGCCTCGCATCCGCGCATGGATGGAATCGATGGCCCCGGTGATGCGGGAGTTGCTGGACATCGATCACGTGCATTACGCGATCGATCCGATCACGCGGGAATTCGTCGACGATAACGTGACTATGGGGACGAAGGCCGCGCAGGCGGCGCTGGCGTTTGCCGGGTTCGATGCGTCAGACGTCGGCCTGATTTGCTACGGGTCGGCTCACCAGGACCAGATGCCCACCGCGTCGGTGCGCATCCAGGAAGCGCTCGGGATCGAGAGGTGCGCCGAACTGTCGATTCACGCGAACTGCACGTCCGCTTACAAGGCTCTGTATTTGGCGCACCGGCTTCTGGCCGATGGCGAGTACGATGTCGCGCTGGTCGTGTCGTCCAGTATTTCGTCGTCGGAACTGCGCGCCGAGTACTTCAACCAGGCGCTGGTGGACAAGGAATCGCTTTTCCTGCGCTGGTTCCTGTGCGACGGGGCCGGGGCGCTGGTGCTGACAACCGACCCGGCCCGGTCGTGTGGCCTGGAACTGGACTGCACGTTCATCGAATCCATCGGAGGAGCGCGGCCATCGCTGATGTTCAACCAGCGGCCGGCTTACTGGATGAACCCCCGCGAGGAATTCGATCTGGGCGCGCATCACCTGCGCCAGCACTTCCGCAACGAACTGGCGACCGGTGTGTTCCAGGAACCTGGCGGGTCCGTTTTCTTCAACGGGTTCAAACGCATGCTCGCCAAGTGCGCCATCGATCCGGCGACGATCCGCTGGTTCCAGGTCAATCTGCCGGCGAAGCACATCGTCGATTCCGTCGTCGAGGAGTGCGAGGTGCTCGGGATCGGGCGCGACTTGCTGTACACCCGGCTGGATAGGCTGGGTTACGCCGGGCCGCCGATGCCGTTCATCAGCCTGGACCACATCGTGCGTGAGGAGGAGCCAGCGCCAGGCCGGCGCGTGGTCAGTTTTGTTACCGAGGTCAGCAAGTTCATGCAGGCAGGATATTCGGTTCGTTATGTTGACGCTTCCTGACACACCCTTTGCGTTCGCGTTTCCAGGTGCCGGGACGGCCCCATCGGCCGCCGAGCAGGCATGGGCGGATCGGTTTGCTGCCTGGATGCGCCCGCCGCTTCAGGCCGCGTCTGACATGGCCGAGGCCGATCTGGTCGCGGCTGTCGATCCGGAACGCTTTGCGACGTTGGGACCGCTGGCCCAGCAGTGCTTCACGTTTGCGTTCGGGCTGGGTATCGCGGATGTCGTTTTGGCGGCGGGCGCTCGGCCAGTCGGAATCGCGGGGCACAGCCTGGGGGTCTACGCGGCGGCGGTGGCGTCCGGGGCGCTTATACCTGCGGATGGCCTGACCCTGCTGGTGGCTGCCTTCCGGTTGGCGGCGGATGCCTGTCGTGGGCGCGAACCGGCGATGCTGGCGATCACGGGGCCTGTGGATGTGGATCTTGCGGTTCGCCAGGCAGGAGGGCAGTCCCTGCGTGTCGTGATCCGGAACGGTGCGTTTTCGGCGGTCGTGGCGGGCACCACCGGGGATGCCGTGGCGTTGGAAACCGCGGTTCGGGGGGTTCCAGGCGTGCGTGTCACCTGGCTGGACCGCGAGGTCGCGTACCACCATCCGGACTTCCTGGCGGGGGCGGCGCGGGCGTTGCGAGACGTGGCGGTGGGCCTTGCGTGGCGCGATCCTAGCGTGCCGGTCGTATCGTCCATCGACGGCGCGCTTTGCCGGACAGCCGATGATGTTGCGACGTTCCTGGTCGCGAACCTGGCGCATCCGATCGATTGGCAGCCCGTGTTGGCTAAGCTTGCGGGCCTGGGGGCCTGCGGGATTCTTGAATGTGGCCCCGGGGACTCGCTGGCCCGAATCGGTCGGGGATGCGAGCCCTCCCTGGAGGTACGGACCGTGAGGCGTTGGGCGCGCAGGGAGGCTGGATGAGCGGCCGACACGTGGCGGTCGCCGGGACCGGGCGCATGGGGCGAGACATCGGCCTGTGGTGCTTGGCTCACGGGTTTGACGTGACGTGGCTGTCCCGGGACGCGGGTCGTCTTGAGGCGTTTCGCGCTCGGTCGGCTAGGGACCTGCGTCGCTTGGCGTCCGGCGATGCGGCCCCCGGAAATACCACGTTCGCGACGGTGGCCGACGCTACATTTTCCGAACCACCGGAAGTCCTGCTGGAGGCGATCGAGGAGGATGCTGCCGCCAAGCACGCCCTTCTGGCCGATCTGGTGCCGCGTGTGGGGCCTCGGACCCTGGTCCTGTCCACCTCGTCGTCTTTGCTGCCGTCGATGCTTCACCCGCGTTGCCTGGGTGCCCATTTCTTTCATCCGATCGTCCTGACCGGATTTGTCGAGGCAGTGGTACCCACGGGTGTCGAACCGGATGCGATGGCCCAATTGCAGGCATGGCTGGGAGACCTGGGCCTGGTCGTGCTGCCCCAGGACGAACGGACCGCCTTCTCGGTAAATCGACTGCTGTTGCCGCTGCAAAACGAATGTTTCCGGCTGCTGGCGATTGGCGCTTCCCCGGATGCGATCGAGGCGGCGGTCGAGCCTGTACTGGGAACCGGTTTACTGGCCTTCATGGACGCAGTGGGGCTGGACGTTACGGCGTCGGCGGTCGCTGCTTACCGAAGCCGGATGTGCGCCCGGGACGCGGTCGACCTGTTGGCGCTGGCGGACGGGCTGGAACGACTGCTGGCGGCCGGCAAGCGGGGCCGCAAGAACGGGGATGGCCTGCTTTGCGGGGCGCCGCTGCCCTGGGCGCCCATGGATGACGCCGTGCCTGCGGATGCGGCACACGACCTTGGTGCCCTGTTCCGGCTGACCTGTCGGCGTGCGATCGTGTTGCGGGACCTGGACGCGGCGGGCATGCAGGTAGCGCTGACCGCGCTGTTCGGCGTACAGTACGCCCCGGGCGGTGACACCGTTAATGATGACGCGATCGGCGCGGCCCGATTCGCCTCGACCGGACTCTCGTACTGGCGCCCTGGCACCGGCGCTGAGGGGCAGGACTCGTGAGCGCCAACCTCGCCATCGACGATGGCATCGGACGCATCGTGCTGGGGGGCGCATCGCTTCCCACGCTGGCCCAACCGGTCTTCATGGACCCGGCGGAAGTGGACGCCTTTCTGGCGCGAGGGGATCTGCGCGGCGTCATCGTGACCGGTGCTGGACGCCACTTCTGCGGCGGTGCGGACCGGGAAAGCCTGGCATCCGCCCGAAAAGACCCGGATGCTTTGGGGCTGGAACTGGCGCGTGGCAAGGCGCTGCTGGAACGGTTGGCGACGGCCCCGGTGCCGGTGGTCGCGGCCATCCGGGGCCAGTGCCTTGGCGCTGGCCTCGAGCTTGCGCTGGCGTGCCACTTCCGTATCGCCGCGTCGGGGGCCATGCTTGGTTTTCCGGAATCGGACCTGGGGCTGATCCCCGGCCTGGGCGGGACCATCCCCGACCTGCCGCCGCTGGCGCGTCGCACGCTGGTGGACCTGATCGTATCTGCCCGCCTGATTGGGGCCGAGGAGGCACTGGCGGCCGGGCTGGTTGACCGCGTGGTCGATTCCGGCCAGATCGACGAGGCCGCAGCAGCGTGGCTTGGGACGCTGGTCGAAGGCCGTTCTCCGCAACTGGTGCGGGCAATCTTGGAGGCGATCAACGGGGGGCGCCGCCTGCCACGGGATCAGGCGCTTCGGCGCGAAACGGAACTATTCGTCCAGTTGGCTCGCTCGTCCGACCCCGGCCCCAGGAGCCCGCGATGACCGAACGACACGCCGAGCCAACCCGACTGCGGATCTGTCGGGTCGGGATCCCGCTTGCCGACGTTGCGGCCGACCGAGAGGGGCTGATCCGTGCGGCGTTTGCCTTGGCGGAAATAGAATGGGCCGAACAGGTCCCCGCGCGGACACTGGCGGGGCGGTTGGCTGCGAAGCGTGCCTTGAATGACTTGGCCGGCCGTGGCGATCACGACCTGTGCGCGTGGGGCATCGCGGCCGAACCGGACGGCGCGCCCAGGGTGGTTCGTGTGCCACAGGGGTGCGACGGTGACTGGCGCGTATCGATCAGCCACAGCCGCACCACGGCATGGGGACTTGCGACGCTTGGCGAATTGAAGGACCGCCGATGACGCCGACGCTGCAAGCCGACGGGCCGATCGCGTTGCTGGTGCTGGACGCCCCACCAGGGAATCCGACCGACCAGGCGTTCTTCGAACGGTTCGCAATGCTGGTCCGGGACGTGCTCCCGAGCCTGGACACGCAGGGGTTAGTGATTCGCGGGCGCGGCCGGCATTTCTCGGCCGGTGCCGATGTCGACGAACTACGCGCTCGGGTGGCGGGCGGCCCCATCGCCGCAGTGCGGCAGGAACTGGCGGCCCATGCGGCCTCTCTTGCCGCGCTGGAATGCCTGCCATACCCGGTTGTTGCGGCGATCGACGGTTGCTGCCTGGGGAGCGGCCTTGAACTGGCGTTGGCATGCCGGGCCCGCGTCGCGACGGACCGTGCGCTGTTCGGGCTACCCGAGGTAACGTTCGGACTGATGCCTGGGTGCGGTGGGACGGTGAGGTTGCCCGAGAGGGTAGGGGTCGGTACCGCGTTGGATATGGCCCTGACCGGGCGGTTCGTGGACGCGGCAGAGGCGCTGGCCCTGGGCTTGGCCGATGCGGTGGTCTCTCGCGATAGGCTGACGGCGGCCTCCGAACGGATGGTCCGTTTCCTTGCGAGTACTCGGGAGGCGCGATGAAGGTTCTGCTGATCAATCCGCCACGGTCGCCGGCCAACGCGATCCTTGAAAACGCGCCGCCGCATGCCCGCCGTTTCGTGCATACGAAACTCGTGGGACCGCCGCTGGGCTTGCTGACCGTAGCGGGCGCTATCGAGGACGACGCCGACGTCCTGGTGATCGACCTGAAGGGCGAGTACGACCTGCATCCCGACGCCCCGCCGCCTAAAGTCTTGACCCGCGAGGCGGTCCGCTCATTCCAGCCGGACCTGGTGGGCGTGACTACGATTGCATCCGAATTCCCGTTTGCGATGGAAATCCTCGCGGCGGTCAAGGACGCCGCGCCCGATGTCCCGACGCTGGCGGGTGGCCTGCATGCCGCCCTACGCCCAACTGA
>CAZHDQ010000144.1:0-1188 GCA_964531595.1 uncultured Anaeromyxobacteraceae bacterium | reverse complement strand
CCGGCCGGAGGTCGACCTGCTGATCCCCGGCGAAGCGGTCCATGCGGTGCGTGCGCTGGTGCGTGCGCTTGCTGCGGGTCGGGATCTTGATACCGTAGGTGGGCTGTGGCGGCGCACCGCGAACGGACTGCGCCCAACCTCGGCGCCCGTGCCCCCAGCCGATCCCGCTGGCGTAGACTTCGTCATGCCGGCTCGCGGCCACTTGCGCCCCTGGATGTCGACATATCGGGTGGGCGGACAGCCCGAACCGGTGACGTACCTCTTCACATCGCTGGGTTGTACCAGCCGTTGCTCGTTTTGCTCGATCTGGCCGCAAAGACGCGGCTGCTTCCTACAACGCGACGTGGACAGCGTGATCGACGAACTCCATGCCCTGGACGACTACGGCATCGTCCGGTTCGCCGATGCAAACACCGTGGTCGACGTCGAGTGGATGGGGCGCCTGCTGGACCGGATCGAGGCCGAGGGCATCTCGAAGCAGTTGGTGATGGACCTTCGCCTGGACACTGCCGCCGCGCATCCTGATCTGATCGCGCGGTTGGCGCGAAACGGCCTGAAAGTCGTGATCACTGGCGTCGAGTCGCCGCGGGCCGACGAGTTGAAGCGGTATAACAAGCAGTTGGACACGCAATCAATCGAGGATGGAATAGCCGTGTTCCACGACTGCGACGTCCTGTTGCGCGCAAACTACGTAATTGACCCCGACTACGGCGCCGACGACTTCGCGGCACTGGGGGATTTTGCCGGATCGCATCCCACCGCCTATGCCGGGTACACGATCCTGACGCCTTTGCCTGGCACACCGCTGTATTCCCAGGTCAAAGACCGCATCGTCGATCACGACCTGACCCGGTACAATTTCTTCAACTGCGTACTGCCGACGCGGATGCCGCTGGACCGCTTCTACCAGGAAGTGGGAGGGTTGTGGGCCATTCGGCAGGGGGACCATGTCATTTCATGATCGCCCGTCGCGATGCGGCCGGCACGTCAACTGGGCCCGAACCGCCTCTATCCATTGCCTTGGCCGGGATTCGCCTTCGCGATCCAGGGGCCATCGCGGCGTCATCTTCACCGATTCGTGCTGGCCTTGATCAACCGTCATAACTTTCTACATCTCGAAATCATTGATCATACCGCGGTCGGAGTTTCACCAATCCGGTGAGGGGTCCGGTCGGGGTGGCCGGCTCC
>CAZHDQ010000143.1:0-6732 GCA_964531595.1 uncultured Anaeromyxobacteraceae bacterium | reverse complement strand
TGCGCGGTGGAAGGTCTTCCAGGGTGGCCAGAAAGACCCGCACCCGGTCCATGATGGTCGCATCCAGGCGCCGAATCGGCGCCGCCGGCAGCGGCGTATCGAACCAGAAGAGGTCGGCACCGACAGGCCGAACGGCATCATCGCTGTTGTGGTGCATGCGGAAAACGCCGGCGGTGTCCAGTTGCCAGCCGCGATTCGCGCGGGCGTCTTCGTCGCGGTAGGCGACCACCTCGAAGGTCACCAGGGGGCGGGTAACGTTGATTTCCAAGGTCCTCTCCCACGGCTAGACGAAGTCAAAGGGCACCGGGGCGGCCGCGGTGTTCAGGGCGGCCCGGATGGACGCGTAGTGCGCCTGCTGGACGATTTCGCCGCCCGCCATGATGCGGTCGTCGTTGTTGCCATTGCCCACGCTGCTGCCCTGGCGGGTCGTGCTACCCTCGGGGCGTCCCCGGCCCTGGTACTCGTCCTGAAGACCCAGCATGTGCCCGAACTCGTGGACGCCCGCCCGTTGGGTCGTGCCGGCCGAGGCACTAGCCTTTTGCACGCCGGTCAGGTCGTTGGAGTCCAGTTCAGCCAGCCCGGCGCCGTGGACATGCCCTTCGCCGTCCCGTGAGGGGGCAGTTACCGAGGATGTCTCGAACTGGCCGACTGGGATGCGCTGGACCCGAACCGTGAAGTGAGGGTTGCCGGGGTCAGCCACGACGATCACGTCGGCGTCCGCCACCAGGTCCGTCCACGATGGGGAATAGTTCAGTGTACTGGCGGGGCGCGTGCAGTGCATGCGGTGCTGACCCGACCAGACCTGGTGGACCTGATCGATGAAACCTTGCTGGAAGGATGCTCGGGCCTCCTCGGTCCAGAGGTACTCGTTCAGCGACGGGCCGCTGCCGAAAAGGCTGGAAAGCATGTCGCCCACCGTGCCCGCGACAAATTCGAAGGCGACGCGCACCTCGACTCGGGCCACGCCGGTGGCCGGCGTGTATCGCAGGTCGAAGTTGCCGCTGCCTCCCAGGGACTGATTGCGCGCTAGGTGTTCGGCTGCTTGGAAGTTTTCGAACTCCTGGCGCTCGACTGGGTCCTCCGCCGGGAGCGTTTGTGAACTGGGAGCGGCCGTGACAGCGGGAGCTGCGGTGGGGGAGGGCGCTGGGCCGGATGTCGCTTCCGGCGTGGAAGAGGGCAGGGACGCCGGTGCCACTTCGGGGATGGGCACCTGCAGAATCTGTCCCACGAGGATCCTGTTGGGGTCCGAAATTCCGTTGTGACGGGCCAGGGCCGGGTATCCCCCGGGAACATTGAAGCGGCGGGCAATAGCACTTAGTGAGTCGCCGCGGACGATGGTGTAGGCCTGAAAGCCGGGACCCGCTGGGGCTGACGCGCGGTTCTCGCCTTCGTCGCGTGGGCTGAGACGTCGCTGGCCTTCCTCATATGAAGAACCGCGAACTTGAGTCCGCAAGGCGTCCCGCGCGCCGCCTCCCCCGCCGGCCCTGGTCGGGGCAATCTGGGTGTCACGGGCAGGGGTCGGGACTGGGCCCTCGCGACGGGCAGGTTTGTAATCAACCATCGGGGCTTCTCTTGGCTACCGGTGGGGCACCGTATCATCGGCCTGGGTGCCCGGTCAATGCTGTGAACCGACCTGCCGTGAACCGACGACACCCGGTGCTGCTAGGGTTGCCCCCCTGCGTGGAATCGAAGTGCGTCACATGCGGACCGACATCGCTGCCCTGTTCCCGGAGACCGAAACGAAACCACCTGGGCCACGACCATGATGCATGCGTGGTGGAACCGTCCCTGATCTTCCTGGACCAACCGTCGTCCGGCCTCAATCCGGCCTCAATCCCGTCAGTTCCGCCGAACTCGGGCTTCCCTGCCCAGCCCGTATATCGCCGCACTTCACGCATTTCGTGGATGAAAATGCGTAACCGTTCACCCCTCTCCCATATTGGTTGGCTGAAAACTTGACGGTAGGTGGAATCATGCGACGCTTTGGACGTGACGATGCCACCGCCGCCAGTCGCGAAGACCCTGGAAGAAGCAAACAGAATCATTGCGTCATTGTGGATGGAGTTGCCCGCGCTCCGAGAGGAGGTAGCGGCGCTGAAGGCGCGTCTATCATCGAACTCCACGAATTCGTCGCGACCGCCATCATCGGACGCATTGTGGTCGAAGGTGAAGCGAAAGCCGCCGTCTGGCCCGAGCGGACGGAAGGCCGGGGGCCAGCCTGGGCATGTTGGGCGAGCCCGGGAGCCGATGCCTCCAGAGCGCGTGGACGAGTTCGTGGACGTATATCAGGAACGATGCAGCGTTTGCGGCGCGGCGCTTCCGTCTGACACACCGGCGGAGGACGCATACGCGCACCAGGTGACGGACCTGCCGGAAACACCAGCGCAGGTGACGGAGTACCGGCTTTGGCGGAAGCGTTGTCCGCACTGCGGCGGCCGGACTCGGGCCAAGCGACCTGCGCACGTGCCGGAGGATGCCTTTGGTCCGCGGCTGAAGGCGGTCGTCACCGCGCTGACGGCAAAGTACCGAGTGAGCCGGCGGGAGATGGTCGAAGTGCTTCGCGACCTCTTCGGCGTGCAGATGTCGGTTGGGGCGGTCCAGGCGACCTGCGAGCGGGTCGGAGTGGCAGTGGCGCCTGCGGTCGAGGCGGTTCGGCAGGAAGTAGCGTCGGCTCCGGTGGTCCATGCGGACGAAACCGGTTGGCGGCAGCATGGTTGGATGCGGTGGCTCTGGGGAGCGACCACGCCGGGCGCCGCGTATTTCATTGTGGCGCCGGACCGGGGGCGGGCTGCGCTTTCGCAACTCCTGCCGGACGATTTCGATGGCGTTGTGCAGTGCGACCGCTGGCGGCCGTACGAGCGATTCGGCGATGCGAGACAACTCTGTCACGCGCACCTGCGCCGGGATTTCCAGGCCGCAATCGACCGTGGCGGTACGGCGCGTCCGCTCGGCCAGCACCTGCTCGCTGCAAGCGACGACCTCTTCCGCGTCTGGCATGCGTACCGGCGCGGCGAAATCGACCGCCCGTGCATGGCGCGCGACATGGAGCCGATCGAGAAAGCATGGGACACGGCCGTGACCACGGCCATTGAGAGCGACGACCACCGACTTTCCGTGCTCGGCGCGGACCTGTGGAGACAGTGGGATTGCCTGTGGACCTTCACGCGAGTCGAAGGTGTCGAACCGACCAACAACGACGCGGAGCGGGCCTTGCGGCCTGCGGTGCTTTGGCGAAAGGGCTGCTTCGGTACACGCAGCGACCGGGGCAGCGCCTTCGTCGCACGCCTTCTCACGGTCGTGCATACCGCCAAGCGTCGCCGGGTCGACCTCGTGCCCTGGCTCCGCGACGCCTGCGTGAACGCCGCCGCCGGGCTCCCTCCCGAACCCCTCCTGTCTGGCTGAACTTGCTTCACGCTACACCGGGTGAACGGTTACGACAAAGCTAGGCTCAAAAACCCAAGAGTATCTATCCAAGAGTATTGGATTCACCAGCCGTTCCACATTGGTCGAACTGAACCTTGTCAACAGTCAGCCAGCACGCACAGGATCTGGCCGCCGAAGAACTGATCGTGGCCCTGGGATAGGCTGATTGCCCCAAGGGAGTTTGCTATGCGGGGCGCGCCAGACCATAATGCCGGCGGAATCCATCCTGGAGGAAACCCCATGTATCGACCAACATTTTGTAGCCCGCGCCAGAGCTTGTCGCTTTGTCTGGTGCCCGCATACCTGCTGTTACTGGCCTTCGCTAATTGTGGTTCGCCGTCGGCCTCTGGAACCGACGGACAACCCATTTTGGCGGACACCCAGATGGACGTGCAGACCGGCGATGACAGGGGTACCG
This sequence comes from uncultured Anaeromyxobacteraceae bacterium, assembly GCA_964531595.1. Taxonomy (GTDB): domain Bacteria; phylum Myxococcota_A; class UBA9042; order DTJE01; family DTJE01; genus DUVQ01. The sequence continues at coordinate 2,891 of CAZHDQ010000143.1, read as the reverse complement.
GACCCGACGTGCAGCGCGATGTGCAACCATTCGACGCAATCCCCGATCCCTTCCCGGAAGCAACGAATGACGTCGGGGACGGCGGCACGAACGATCCTGGAACCGACGCGAAACTCGACACTGGGACCGTTTCCCCGGAGGACGCCCTTGCCGACCCGGGGTCCGACCTTGCCTGCGTTGTCGACACCGACCACGACGGGGTTCCAGACTGCGAAGACGGCTGCCCCTTGGATCCCTTGAAGACCGCACCGGGCGCCTGCGGATGCGGCGTGCCCGACACCGACTCGGACGGTGACACAGTCCCGGACTGCCTGGATCGATGCCCGGGCGGGGATGACCTGGCCGACCGGGATAACGATGGCCTACCTGACGCCTGCGATGCCTGCGACGACGACGGGGGCACCTGCCCCTGGCCGGCCGAAACCACCGCGCAGGCAGCAAATATGACCAGCATAGGCGGCTCCATTTTTAATAATGATTTCGCGAAGGATTTGTCCGGCGCCCATTGGGACCCGGTCGAATCGCGCCTGTGGCTGTGCCGGAACAACGGACCAGACGGGTCCATGATCTTCGCGGTCGTAAAGGACGACAAGGGCTGGGCCATCGAGGAGCGGGGAGGAAAGAAAGGCCGGTGGGAGGACTTCGGCGACCTGGAAAGCCTGACTCTTGCGTCCCCCGAAGAACCCTTCATTTTGTACCTGGTTACCGAGGGCCCCGCGCGGATCCGCAAGGTCGATCTGAGTGCCTACGGCAGTAAGGCGGTCTTTATCCGAGACTGGGTTCTGGCGCCCACCTACATGCCCTCTGATGGTTCCGAGGGACTCACCTTCGTGCCGGATGCCCTGCTGGTTCGCGAAGGATTCGTGGATCAGGACGGGAACCCGTACGTCAGCACGGGCGGTATGGGCGGCCTGTTCCTGGTTGGTCACCAGGTCGGGGGATACGTGTACGCCATGGACCTGGGCCCCGACGATGGTTCGATCAAACTGGTCGGCAAGTATCGAACCGCCCGGACCGAAACGGCCGGCCTGGACTTCGATCACGACCTTGGTTTGCTGTTCATACTGCACGGAGATGATTTCAACGAGGTCGAAGTCACGCGCCTGTCTTCGTCGATCATTGACGGGGAGCGTAAACTCGACACGGTCCACAGTTACAAAGGCCCGGAAGGGACGCTAATCGGCGGTTCGAACTTCGAAGGCATTGCGCTGACGCCCGCGGTGGACTGCCCCTCAAACCGGAGCTTCTTCCTGACGATCGACGGAGGCAAAACCAATTCCTTGTACCGATTCGACAAATTCCCCTGCTGGTAGCGTGTGCAGGAACTTCCATCCATGAAATGCGTGAAATGCTGCGTGTCTAGGAAAGCCAGGACGACAGGCGACGGCCGGACCTGACGCGTCAGGGCACCGGGGCTACAGCGACGGGCCCCGAGAACAACTGGTAATCCTCGACCGCCCCTCCCTGCCCAATCGCCCGGCCCGCGACGCGGATCCGCAACTTCCCGTCCAGGAAGGTCCGCGGTGCCGGAACCTTCAACCCCGTGCGCACGGTCGCGGTCCACGTGAACGTCCGGGCCCCCTCCGGCGCAGGCTTCTTCCATAGCGGTTCGACAGCCAGTTCCAGGATCACGCGGTAGTCGCGCTGGTCTACGACGCGACCGCCAGCCACCACCGGCTGGAAAGTTGCGCCATCCAGGGATTCCTCGACGACGACCTCGGGGTGATCGATCCAGGGGTCTCCGCCCTGCCACGAGAACGCCAGAACGTCGCCTGCGGTCGCCTCCGACGGTAGGTCCGTGACGATGTCGCCCGCGTCGACGGAAACGACCGCCGCGTGCGGCACCGAGGATCCGGGAGTCCATTCCGGCCTGGCGACCGGCGCGAACGGCAGCGGTGCCTCGGGGTCGGTCAGTCGAGCGGCGACTGCGACGGCGTTACGCACGATCCATTCGCCCTGCCGCGGGCCCCAGAACGCCATCGAGCCCTCGTAGCCCCCGTATTGGTAGTCGTCGGCCAGCAGCAAGTAGCCGGTGTAGTCCTGGGCGTAGCCCATCACCCATGCGCGACTCGGGGCGCCTTCGGGGATCTCCTCGGGCAGTATGGTGGCCAGCACCTGATCGGCCAGGGGTGTCAGCGGTTCGCCAGGCAGCGTCACTGCCACCAGGTTGCCCAGCCGCCACGCGGTGAAGCGAGTCGCGCTGGGCACCCAGCCCTCGTCCATGTCGAGGCACTGGGACATGTCGGCCGGTTCTCCGGTGCAGTTCGCCAAGCCGCCGCCACACAGCAGCGCCCCGTCGGGATGGTCCCAGTCGCCGGGCTGGTAGCCCAGGTCCGCCCAGGAGGTCGGCGCCGCCACCGACACCACGTCCAGCACCGGGTCTGGCATCGACTCGAACGAGTCCCACCCGGCGAGGATGGTCTCGGCGGCCACGCGCCCGATCGCCTCCAGTTGGTCCAGTGCGATGTCGCCCGCCCCGGGACCAGGCTGGCCCGCGAACAGGTCGGTTACGTCGACTGGAGCCACGTCGCCGGCCCACGACTGGGTGAATACCACCATCGGCGCGTCTTGCAGGACCTCCTCGACCTTCATCTCGATGGAACGCGGCGCGTCCCCGGAGAGCATGCCGCACTCCCATCCATACACGGTCCCGTGGATCGCGTAGCTGATGACCAGGGCCAGCGTCCGTGGCGACTCCTTGTCGACCGAATCGAATCGCAGCAGCCCCATCGCGTCGTTGCTGTGTTCCGGGTTCTCGCAGCGACGATCGCGGTGGATGCGTCCCTCGGTCAGCGCAGCCACCTTGGCGTCGACGGGCACGGCAGGCGACGTCAGCACCGCGACGACCGCGTCGGCGATCGGGCGTGCAATCGCCTGGAACAGTGCGTCGT
>CAZHDQ010000142.1:0-6750 GCA_964531595.1 uncultured Anaeromyxobacteraceae bacterium | reverse complement strand
AGTTCGCAAAACACCTCGGTCAAACGCGGCACGACACTGGCCAAGCACACGGCATCGATCTGGGCGAACCCCAGGTTGGACATCCGCAAAAGCCCGTCCAGAGTGCATGCGTACTCGTCGGACGTCGTCGAAGCGCGCGACGCCACCCGAAAACTGGTGACCAGTTGTTCGCCCTCAAAGAAACCCAGCACAATGTTCGTGTTACCGACATCAATCGCCGCCAGCATCGCAGACCTCGCCCACGTCGATTACGACGTCATCGTCCTCGCCTTCGACCGCTAAAAGCAGCGCCCCGGTCCCGGTCACCCCGCGAATGCGACCTAAGTGCCCGCCCACGGAGACGCGGGCGCCGATTGCCAGGAAGCGGCGCACCCGATTTGGGTCCAGCGGCACCCCGTTTCCAGCAGCGCCGCACGCATTGGCAATTCGCTCCAGCCCATCGGCACAGACGGCCAGCGGGTCGCAACCGACCGGCAACGCGTCGGCCAGCGAGGTAACCTGACCCGCCAGTTCCGGTAGCAGGCCGGCTGTATCCAACGCCACGTTCAGGCCCACGCCCACCAGGACAGCCCCGGCGTCGGGCAAAGCCTGGGACAGGATGCCCGCCAACTTGCGCCCGTGTATCCGGCAGTCGTTAGGCCACTTCAACTCGATCGCGACCACCCCGGCATCGTCCAGGGTCTCGGCCAGCGCAAGCCCCGCGGCCACGGCCAGGCCGGGCCAACGGTCCGAGGGCGTCGACGGTCGCAGGCACAACGTCGCGTAAAGCCCACCCGGCGGCGAATACCAGGATCTTCCCAGGCGGCCACGGCCCGCTTTCTGGGTTCGCGCCAGGAATGCCGCGGTGCCCCGGTGACCGGCACGCACCCATCGTGAAGCCTCATCCTGGGTGCTTTCGACGGTATCGAAGACTAGGACGGGTCCCTGGAACCGGCCGCGCCGCCCCAGCAGGGACGCCAACGCCGCCGGATCAATCCCGCCCATCCGCAGCGGCCTCCGGGTGCAGGTACATCGCGAGGTCCAGCCAGCGTGCCTGGTGCGTCAGCGCCCCCGCCGACACGAAGTCGACTTCGAGCGCCGCAATTTCGGCCGCACGGTCCGTGGTCATATTGCCAGAGACCTCCAGTTGCACCTGCCGAGGGACGAACGCGGCGACTTCGGCCACCTGGACCGGTGTCATGTGGTCCAGCAACAGCACGTCGGCGCCCGCCTCGACGGCCTGTCGCGCTTCATCCACCGCTCGGACCTCGACCTCGATTCGGCACAGACTGGGTGCGGCATTGCGCGCTGCCCGAATCGTCCCGGCTAGGTCACCTTTACGAATCGCGATGTGGTTGTTCTTGATCAGCACCCCGCCGTCCAGCGCCATTCGGTGGTTGCGTCCACCGCCCACGCGAACCGCGTATTTTTCCAGCACCCGGAGGCCTGGCGTCGTCTTGCGCGTATCCAGCACGATAGGCCGCGCACCCGCCAGCGCATCCACGAATCGCCGGGTCTCGGTCGCAACGCCTGACAGGCGCATCACGAAGTTGAGCAACGTCCGCTCGGCCACAAGAATCGGGGCGGCGCGACCACGGATCCGCATCACCTTCATCCCTGGGTACACTCGGGTACCGTCGGGGACCAGCACCTCGGCAGTGATCGCTGGGTCGACCTCCTCCAGTATGGCCAGTGCAACCGGGAGGCCAGCCAGAATGCCATCCTCTTTAGCGACCACCTCGGCGACGACCCGGGCATCCTCCGGGACTACCGTCGCCGTAGTCACGTCGCCCGTCCCGATGTCCTCGTCGAGCGCCAAGCGGATGATCCGCAGGACCTGTGGGTTTCGCGTCAACATGGGCCGGATAATAGCCGGAAGCCGGGCGCGCGTCCACATGCGCGAGGCTTAGGCGGGGGACTTCGGCGTTTGACCCTCCACCGGTCAACGGCTAGAATCTCCCGTTCCTTGGGACGCAACGGAGGGCCTGTGCGATTCGTGGGTTATGGATGGTTGCTTGGGTTGGTAGTGCTGGTGGCCTGCTCGTCGTCCAGCCCCTCGGACGAGGCTAATGGTCCACTGGAACCGAAGGCGCCCCCAGTGACCCCGACCCAATTGTTGCAGGTCGTGGAATCAATCCGTGCCGAATGCGCCGGGTTTGGCTTGGTAGGACAGGAGGCGCTGGCGGAATCTGTCCGGAAGGCCCCTCGTTACCGTCAGGCCATGACCGCCACCCTCGAGGCCCGGGGCGGCGCGTTCTATTTTTCTTTGCCGACCGGTCCGTCCAATGCGCTATCCCCGCTGCGCGAGGTGATCGGTGGTCTGGCGGCCCACGCGATCCCCGACGGCGACTATCCGATCGCCGCCATGGACGATGCCGCCAACCGCTTGGCGACGGCGGCGGATTCGGCGACGACCGAACGAGACAGACTCGCCGAGGCCCCGGGATGGAAGGCGCTGGAACCCATGGTGACCGACGCCGTGGCCCCGACGCTGGCGCAGATCGAACAGATGGACGACGACCGACTGGAGGGCCTTTCCGTATCTCACCTGGATGCCTTGAAGCCAGTCGCGATTGCAGCATGCAAGGCACAACAAGCCCTCACGATTGCCCGAGTCGACCTGGAACTCGCGTCGATGGAGGCATTCTTTCGCTATGCCATGGACATGAAGTTCCGGGTGCTCGCCCAGCCTTTCAAGGCGGACGCAAGCCTTGGTGCGGCAGTCCGTGCACACCACGACGAGATCGTAGCGGCGTTCGACGCGTTCGCTCGAGGCCCGAAGGCGGAACTGGACGCCCTGGTGCCGACACACCCTAACTACCGTGCCACGATGGACGGGCTAGCAAGGTTTCGCCGGATTGCCAAGGACGGCGGGTTCAAGAAACTGGCGGGTCGGGGCTCGCTGAAGCGGGGTTCCCGCGGGCCGGCGGTTCAGGCACTGGTCGAGCGGTTAGCTCAGGAAGGCTACTGGGAGGGCCCGGTTCCCCTAGTGTTCGGCAAGGACGTGGAAACGGCCGTCACGACCTACCAGTCAACCCACGGCTTCACGGAGGACGGCGTTTTAGAGGCGAGGCATTTCCGGTCGCTCAACGTCCCGATCGAAACGCGCATCCGCCAGATCGAACTGTCTCTGCAACGCTGGCGTGAAAGCGAGGTCCGCCACGAGGAACCGACCTATGTCCGCGTTAATCTGCCCGAGTTCATGATGGAGGTCTGGACCGATGGAAAACTGGCGACCAAGCACAAGATCGTCTGCGGCAATAACCGCTGGGACACCGACCCAGACGTAGGCATCGAAGGCCGGTTGAACCGGACCAAGTTGTTCACCGCCACCATCGACAACATTGTCATCAACCCGCGCTGGCACGTGCCCGCGCGGATCCGTAAGCTGGAACTGGACTACGAACTGCTGGACGACCCGGCGTACTACCAGAAGCACAATTTCGTCGTGAAGACGCTGCCCGATGGGCGCGAGTTGATCTACCAGGATGCCGGCGACAGCAACGCCCTGGGCCGGGTCAAGTTCGTATTCCCCAACCCTTTCGGCATCTTCATGCACGACACAAACCTGAAGAAGTTCTTTGACCGAGAGATACGGGCCTACTCGCACGGCTGCATCCGGCTCCAGGACCCGTTCAAGGTCGCGAACCTGCTTTTGGAACGCGGAAACGAGATGACCCCCGAGATGGTCGAGACGATGAAGGCGACCGAGGAGCCGAGGGACGTCCGACTCAAGACGCCGGTCCCGATCTTCATCGAGTACAACTCGGTCGGCGTGGACCCGGAAGGCCGGATGATGTTTTTCGCTGACCACTATGGTTACGACCAGGACTTCTTCGATGGCAAGATCCCGTACTCGAAGAAGGAACTGGAACTTTTGCAGCGCAAGATCCGAAAGGTCGACTGACCATGCTTCCAAAACCGCCCCACTTTGACGCAATCGACACCGGCTCCGACGCAGGCCCTCTCCCACCAGCTTCCGTATCGATTTTTGTCGATTTGGACGGCAGCGTGACGTTTTCGGACCTGCCGGCCCCAATGGCTCACATCGCCCAGACACTTGCACAGAGGCCCCCGATGGACAAACCCTTCCACCCGGTCGCGCTCGACGGAGACTCTGTAGTCCTTTTGGACCAGCGGTTGCTGCCAGGGAGCGAAACCTATCTCACGTTTTCGGACGCGGACGAGGTAGCTGCGGCTATCCGTGACATGGTCGTGCGTGGTGCGCCGGCCATCGGAATTGCCGCCGCCATGGGTATGGCAGTTGCCGCCCGCCAGGCCCCAGGGGATCGGGATGGGTTCTTCGCAGCGCTGGCCCATTCCGCGGACACACTGATCGCGGCGCGCCCAACCGCAGTCAACCTAGCCTGGGCCGTCCGCCGCGTTCTAGCGGTTGCTCATGACATGCGCGACAGGCCGGTGACGGAAATCCGGGAAACACTGTCCAGGGAGGCTCAGCACATTCTCGAAGAAGACATCGCCATGAATCGGGCGATCGGTGCCCACGGCGCCGCACTGATTGCTGACGGTGCCACGGTGATGACCCACTGCAACGCCGGCGCGCTGGCCACCGGGGGCTACGGCACGGCGCTGGGCGTGATCCGCGGCACACGCGATGCGGGTCGCTCGGTCCAAGTCATCGCCTGCGAAACGCGCCCCTACCTGCAGGGCGCACGCTTGACCGCCTGGGAACTGGTGCATGACGGCTTCGACGTGACGCTGATCACCGACAACGCCGCCGGCCACCTGATGGCCCGCGGCCTCATCGACGCAATCGTTGTCGGTGCGGATCGAATCGCGGCTAACGGCGACACCGCCAACAAAATCGGTACGTACACGCACGCGGTGCTGGCAGCCCGACACGGCATCCCGTTCTACGTCGCCGCACCGTCAAGCACGCTGGACATTGAGATTCCGGATGGCACCCACATCCAGATTGAGGAGCGCAGCGCCGACGAGGTGCTGATGCTGGGCGGCCAGCGGATTGCTGCAGATGGCGTACGCGTAATCAACCCGTCGTTCGACGTGACACCCTGGACGCTGATTGCGGCGATCATCACCGAACGGGGCATACACAGGCCCGGTCCCGCCGGGTTTGCATTTGATCGCCAAACGCAGTGATCGCCCGACTGGCATCCCGGAAGAAAGGCAGGTTGGGTCAAAATAGCAAATCTGCGGGCGCGAGTTCGGTCGCCCGGATCCGGCCCGACTTGCGACTGCTCCGAGAGCGGATCCCCCTTCAGTTGAAGCCGATTTCATCGATTATTCTCCAGTGACTTGCAAACAACCGGCTAAGCGGTTATAAATAACTCCGGTCCGGGCGACGGCCCGATGGAGGCCCCGATGCGGAACATGTCCTACATCTTCAAGGCCCTGTCCGACGAGACGCGGCTGCTGATGCTGGCGCTGCTGATGCGGCGCGGCGAGCTGTGCGTCTGCGACTTCGTCGAGGCGCTGGGGATCACCCAGTCCAAGGCATCGCGGCACCTGCGGTACCTAGCGAACGCGGGACTAGCCATCGACCGCAGGGAAGCAGTGTGGGTCTTTTACCGCATCCCTGAACAACCAGCGCCAGAGCCGGCGACCGTGTTAGAGGCCATCCGGCCGGTGCTGGCGGCCCGGGACCTGGGCGCGGTCGAGGGACAACTGGACGCGTGGATGGACTGCGAGGCGAAGACGTCGGCATGCCGAAGCCCGGCACCACGGCCACTCGCGGGCTAAGGAGAAGGGCGTGGGAAGGATCTCGCACGAAGGGATCGTCAAGCAACTCTCGTTCCTTAACCGCTTCCTGACGCTGTGGATCTTCCTGGCGATGCTGGTCGGGGTGGGGTCCTTCTGGGTCTTCCCCGGGATCGTGCCGTTCATCAACCAGTTCAACGTGGGCACGACATCAATCCCCATCGCGATCGGCCTGATCCTGATGATGTATCCGCCGCTGGCCAAGGTGCGGTACGAGGAGTTGGGGCCGGTCTTTCGCAACTGGCGTGTCCTACTGCTGTCGCTGGTGCAAAACTGGATCATCGGCCCATTGCTGATGTTCGGCCTGGCAGTGCTGTTCCTTCGAGACCAGCCGGACTACATGGTCGGCCTCATCATGATCGGCTTGGCCCGCTGCATCGCAATGGTCATCGTCTGGAATGACCTGGCGAAGGGCGACACCGAGTACTGCGCCGGCCTGGTGGCGTTCAACTCCATCTTCCAAGTGCTGTTCTACTCGGTGTACGCCTGGGTCTTCATCACGGTCGTGCCTACGTGGCTGGGCCTGCCGGGCACCGAGGTGAAGATCACGATAGGCCAGATCGCAGAGAGCGTCTTCATCTACCTGGGCATCCCGTTCATCGCCGGATTCCTGACGCGCTTCCTGTTGGTCCGGGCCAAGGGCAAAGACTGGTACCACACGAAGTTCATTCCGAAGATCAGTCCCATCACCCTGATCGCCCTTCTGTTCACGATCGTGGTGATGTTCAGCCTGAAGGGCGAAAAGATCATCGAGTTGCCGCTGGACGTCGTGCATATCGCGATCCCGCTGCTGATCTATTTCGTGGTGATGTTCCTGGTGTCGTTCTGGATGTCGAAGAAGGTTGGAGCGAACTACGGGCAGGCCACGACGCTGTCGTTCACGGCGTCGTCGAACAACTTCGAACTCGCCATCGCGGTAGCGGTGGCGACCTTCGGGATCAACTCGGGAGCGGCTTTCGCGGCGGTCATCGGACCGCTGGTGGAGGTGCCGGCGCTGATCGGGCTGGTGAACGTGGCATTGTGGTTCCGGCG
>CAZHDQ010000141.1:0-6756 GCA_964531595.1 uncultured Anaeromyxobacteraceae bacterium | reverse complement strand
ACGATGCGAAACGGGTGGACGGCTTCCAGTCCTCCATATTCAGGGGCCGAACGGCCTCCAGTTCTCCCTGCCCAGAAGCCCGCCTCCAGTTTCCCATGCCCATGGCCTGCCTGTTTCTGTTCGGCATCGGGGTGTCGCACGGGCGTGCTAGATTGGATCGTTATCGGTGGGGGTGCGCACCATGCTGGAACTGTTGACCGGAGCCGCCGTGCTGCTGTCCGCAGCCGCTGTCATCCTATTAATCGTGGTGTTGATGCGCGTTCGTAGGGCCTCCGGTGGCGTGGACCGCGAAGCCTTGCAGGTGGTCCACGATCGCCTGGAAGGCAAGGTGCGTGACGAATTGGCACGCAATCGCGACGAATCACAGCAGCGCAGCGATCGCCTGCGCGAGGGGCTGGCGGCCCAGGGGACGACGCTGTCTGCACAACTGAACGAGGGCCTGGCGGCGTTCACCCGACAGTTCGGCGAAAATCATCGTTTGGTCGCCGGCGAGCAGCAGAAGCAGATCGACCAGATGCGCCTGACGGTCGACGCGAACCTGAAGGATATCCGCGAGGATTCCCGCAAGCGGATCGAGGAAATTCGCCTGCTGGTAGACCAGAAGTTGCAGGCCACGCTGGAAACGCGCCTGGGCGAGTCGTTTCGGACGGTGTCCGAACAGTTGCAGCAGGTCCACAAGGGCCTGGGCGAAATGCAGGTGCTTGCGTCGGGTGTTGGCGACCTGAAGCGCGTGCTCCAGAACGTCAAGGTGCGGGGAACCTGGGGGGAACAATTACTGGGCAACCTGCTGGAGCAAATCCTGGCACCGGGCCAGTACGACACCAACGTAGCGACTCGGCCGGGGTCGAACGAACGCGTCGAATTCGCGATCCGGCTGCCTGGCCAGTCCCCGGATGCCCCAGTCTGGTTGCCGATCGACGCGAAGTTCCCGATGGAGGACTACGATCGCCTGATCGATGCGTCGGATGCCGGAGACGCAGCCGCGGTCGGGGTCGCGCGCCGCCAATTGGAGACCCGGTTGAAGCATAGCGCCCGCGACATCCACGATAAGTACCTGGATCCGCCGAACACGACTTCGATCGCGATCCTGTACCTACCGGTCGAGGGGTTGTACGCCGAGGTCGTGCGGCTGCCCGGCCTGCTGGACACGCTGTTGCGGGACTGGCAGGTTTCGGTGGCGGGGCCGTCCACGCTGGCGGCGCTGCTTACCGCGTTGCAGATGGGGTTCAAGACACTGGCGATCGAGAAGCGTTCCCAGGAAATCTGGCGTGTCCTGGGCGCGGTCAAGACTGAATTCGCCAAATTTGGCGCGGCGTTCGACAAGGTGCGCAAAAAGATCGACGAAGCCGGGCGCACGCTGGACGAGCAGGGCCTCCGCAAGCGGGCGATGGACAGGAAGTTGCGCGAAGTCGAGACGGTGCCCGACGCCGAGGCGGCCGGCATCCTGGCGCTGGATGGACCCGACGACGATTTGGGCGACGAAACCGAGGGCGAACCGTCCGCCTGATGTCCCCTACCGCCGCGCCGCACTCGTTTGCGCAACCGGGTTGGCGCGCGGGTCCGTGTGTGGATTCCAACGCTTCCATTCTTGCGACTTGTCGGCGGATCCGGTAAACCGGCTATGCCGATTCCATGGGGGGCTTCAGGAATATGGGGTTTTGCAAGGTCGCGGTCGCAGGGGCGATAGCGCTGTTGCTGGGCGGGTGCGCGGGCGGGGCGTCGACGCCCGACGCGGCCGACGTCATGGATGCGATGGTTGATGTGCAAACGGATCCGGGCCCGGCCATGGACCTCGGCGAACACGACGCAAACCGGGACTTCGGAGAGGACCCGATCGATGTGGCATCGGACGATTTCCGTGACGATAAGACGTCGTCAGATGTCGGCGAAGACGACGGCCTGTCCGACGCGGCCCCAGACGTGTCCTTGTCTAAGCTTTGGGACGACCTGGTGCCCGCCGGTGGTGGCCAATTGGGCACCATCGTCGGAGTGGCCAGCCACATGAACGTTGCCGAGGGCGAGGACGCCGAGCGGGACTTCGAGTTTTCCGCGTACAAGGAATTCAGCAATTTCCGCATCCGCCGTGGAACGCGCTGGAACAATGTCGAGCCTGCCCAGGACGAATGGCACATGGAGCGGGTGTCCGCGGGGCCGACGCAGGCTGCGGCCAGCGGTGTCCGGTTCATGCCGCTCCTGGCCTACGGCAACAAGTGGGCCCAGGACGACCCCGAGATCTACGGTACGGTGCGCATCGACGACTACGCCGACTATGCGGGACACATGGCGGCGACATTTTGCGAAACGACCAAGGACTACGAGATCTGGAACGAACAAAACGTCACCCGCTTTTGGCACGTCACGCCGAATCCCGAGAAATATGCCGACCTGCTGATCGCGGCATCCATCGCGATCCGCGCGGCTTGCCCCGATGCACGCGTCGTGTTCGGGGGCATCACGTCATACGACGACGTTGATATGTGGGACCGCTGGGGCTTTTTGCGCCGAGCACTGGAGGCGCGGCCACAACTGTGCGACTCATTCGACGCGGTCGCACTGCACCCGTATACGTGGTTTCAGTACGAAACGCCGGAACACGACGAGGTGATGACCGAGGATGCGATCCGGCACGGACAGACGTGGATGACGCAAATCGCCCGAGACATCCTTGCGGACGCCGGATGCGGCGGCAAGTCGCTGCTGTTCACTGAACTCGGATGGCCGACGTACGACTTGACCGATGTGCAGGTTGCGCGTTTCGCGGTGCGCAGCCTCTTACTGGCGGCCCGCGATGGGGTCGAGGGCTGGTACTGGTACACGTTTTGGGATGACGAGCCCGAGTCGGGCGGGATCCGGCCCCACGAGAACTATTTCGGCCTGTGGCGGTGGCCGGGCAAGGACGGGTCAGTGCGGGAAGCCAAGCCTGCCTGGCATGCGCTGAAAGCCGCAGACGCGGTGCTGGGCCAATACCGGTTCGCGCGGGATCTGGGGCCTGCCCTGGGCCTGCCCAACGACGTGTACGCCCTGGCGTTCGTCGACAACAACGGGGATATCACGCTGGCGTTGTGGGACGGCCGCGAGATGCCCGACGTCTGGTTGGACGGTGTCGATGACGGCGGGCCGGATACGACCTTTGCGTTGGACCTGCCGCTGCCGGACTGCGCGACGGGGACGCGGCTTCGCGACATGATGGGTGCCGAATGCGATTCGGGTCCTGGCGGAATGCAGGTGGCTCTGACGCTGACTCCTGAGGTACAGTACCTGATGATCAACTGCGGCCCGCCTGCCGACAGATAGTTGCCCCAAATTGTGGCGCGTCGGTTCCGGGCCCCGAAAGCGGGAGGAATCATGCATTTTCCGAGGAAACTACTGTGGGTCTTGATAGCCGCCTGCCTGGTCGCCCGACCGGCCGCAGCACAGATCGAGACCCTATTGACCGGCGTGCCGGCGACCAAGCCGGCGGCCGAAGTCGCCGATGCGTCCGATGCCGCGGTACCCGTAGTGACCAGGGTCGCCCAGGGCCCATGCGGCAGCCCCCGGGCCGCAGTTACCACGCTGGTGGATGCGTTGCAGTCGGACCACTACAACCCGACGCGTGCTGCGCGCTGCCTGGCTGCGCCTGAGGATGAAACGGACGCGTTGCCGACCCCTACCCTGGCTGCGAAACTGAAGCAGGTTTTGGACGCCCGGGGCCTGTGGCTGGACCTGGAACGCATCCCTAACGACCCCGACTATGTCGATGGTGGGGGCGAGTCGCGCTATGACCTGTTTCCTGGGGTCTTGCAGATGGTGTATCTGGAGCGGCAGGGCGACCGGTGGGTTTTCCCTGGCGGTGTCGTTGGTCGCATACCGGCCATGTACCGCTCGACCTTCCCGCTGGATGTTCGTGGGATGATCGAGACGCTGCCTTCGTGGACGCGCATGCCTGTCGTTGGCGCTCGGCTCTGGCAACTCGTGGGAGTTTTCCTGCTGGTACTCCTGGCCATGATCCTCCAAAAGGTCGTGGTCTGGCTGTCCACTGCTCAGGTCCGCCGTCTTTCGAGGCGTGGCAATGTCCGCTGGGCGCTGGAAGTGCTCGGTCGATCCGGTGCACCGCTGGGCGGCATGGTAATGGCCGGCGTCTTCTGGATCGGGTTCCCGTTGCTGGACTTTTCGGTCGGCATCAATCGCGTCGTGCTTTTCGCGACACGCGTGCTGTCGATGTCCAGCGTCGTGTGGCTGGGCTATCGGATGACTGACGTGCTGTCCGACTTCATGATGTCGCGGGCCGAAAAGACCGACACGAAACTGGACGACCAACTTGTTCCCCTGGTCCGCAAGAGTTTGAAAGTTCTGATGGTCGTGATCGGTGGTCTGTTCATCTTGCAAAATATGCACGTGGACATCGGATCGCTGCTGGCCGGTTTAGGGCTGGGCGGACTTGCCTTCGCCTTGGCCGCGAAGGACACGGTGGCCAACCTGTTCGGGTCGATCATGATCTTCGTTGACCGCCCCTTCCAGATAGGCGACTGGATCCGGATCGGTGACATCGAGGGCACGGTCGAGGAAGTCGGGTTCCGATCGACGCGCATCCGCACGTTCTACAACTCGCTGATCACGTACCCGAATGGGCGACTTATGGACGTGGCGGTGGACAATCTCGGTGCCCGGAAGTACCGGCGATACTCGACGACGTTGAGCCTGACCTATGACACGCCTCCAGAGAGGATGGAGGTGTTTTGTGAAGCCGTTCGCCAATTGATCCTGGACCTGGATGGCATGCGCAAGGACTATTTCATGGTCGAATTCAAAGAGTACGGGGCGCATTCCCTGGACGTAATGCTCTACTGCTTCATCCTTGCGCCTAGCTGGCCGGCCGAGATGCGGACCCGCACGAACCTGAACCTTGAAATTCTGCGTATTGCCAAGCGAATCGGCGTGTCGTTTGCCTTCCCGACTCAGACGATCGAGTTAGCACAACCAGTACCCGAACTGCCGCCGACGCTGAAAGTCGGCACCCCTGTCGAAGGTGGGACGCGCGCGGCGGGATGACACTTGTCCAGACCTACCGGATTTCTTGCAGAGCGGTTCCTGGATTGATCCCTGTGCCGGCATCGAACACATACACCGCGTTGGCGCGTAGCCCTGACACGTACAGCTCATGCCGGCCCTCGACCTCGCCCACGGCCATCGCATACGGATTCGACGCAAAGGGGCAAACGGCCCTGAATGGCAGCGCGTTGCCTGTTCCGGCGTCGAACCCCCGCACGTTGTTTGCACCGCTGCTAAGGACCAGCAACCGGTCGCCGTCCAGCGCCATGGCGTTGGGCAGGCTACCCGTCTTGATGAATTCCCTAACGACCCGGGGCGCCCCGTTGTTCAGCGTGACAGCGTCAACCTGACTGGCCATGCCCAACAGTACGAATACGTTGGGGACCCCGCCGTCTCGCCAGGCCAGGGCCAAGACGCCGTCCATCGCGCCAGCTACGCCGACCTCGAACGGCGTCCCAGACACGGGGTTTCCGGTGGTGGCGTCCAGCATCCAGATCAGGTCCCGGTTGAAACTGGCGGCCAGCAGGTATCCGACCGGGCCGGTGCCCAGAACCATCGTGTCCTGCACATCGGCATCCCCTAGCATGACTGGGTCGCTGGGCCCACGGACAAGGGTGCTCGTTTTCAGGTCGGCGACGAAGATGGCCGCCGCCGTGCCGCTGCCGATCCAGGCCCGGCCGCCGGCGATTGTCAGAGACGACGGGTAGCCCATCAAAGGGCGTGTAGGGTCCAAAGGGATCGGGATCACCACGTCCGGGGTCTGGGCGGTGAGCAGTTGGTCGACCCGGATTCCCACCAGGGCACCGTCCGTAACCGGGGTAACCTGCGTGCCGTCGAACGTGGTCTGGCCTGAGCACAACACCCACACCCGTTCGCCGCTTTCGACCACGATCTGCGGATTTTTCACCGGCATCGGGATTCGGTGGGCCACCCGGCGGTCGCGCCGATCCACGACGGTAACGAACCCTGTTCCAAACGTCAGGTTGCCGCGTTCGTCGTACCCGTAGGCACTGTTGGCGACCACCAGGAAGTCGCCGACAACGGCCAACCCCTCCGGCGCCGCGAAGGGGGCATCGGGGAGGCCCAGGCCGTTCACGTCTTTGCTGGAAACCGCGTCGCCGACGCCTGGATACCCCGGTCGCTGTGGGTCGGGCATAGGCTCGCAAGCCGTGGTCCACGCCAAAAACAGCAGGACGGACAACGTTTTGGCCGTGCGCAGTTGGGTCCTATTCATCGTCGAAACCTCACCGTCAGGAAGATGGACCGGCCCGGTAGCGGCCGTTGCAGGTGGTCGACTGCGTCCCGTTTGTCTGTCAGGTTTCGTGCGTCCACCGACAGGGAAAGCAGTCGGGAAAAGGCCCAGTCCAGGCGTGCGTCCAGTTCGAAGCGTGCCTCCTCGGAAAGCGATTCAAACCGATCCAGTGTCACCAAAGATCGCCAACCGGGCATCAGCGCCAGGGTGACCGGACCCACCGTGGCGGCGATGGAAGCGTGGACCTGGTGCGCAGGCCGCTGGGGCATGCGCAGCCCGGTGCCGCCGAAACGTGCGTCCAGGAACGTATAGGCTATCTTTACGTCGAACCAGCGCCACTTTGCGCGGCCCGCGACCTCGACGCCTCGGATCACAGCGTCGCCCGAGTTTTCGGCGCGGACCAGGAAGGCCGACCGCGGTAAAAACAGGATCAGGTTGCGCACCCGGTTTTCAAAGTACGCCGCCGACAGACCCCA
>CAZHDQ010000140.1:0-6808 GCA_964531595.1 uncultured Anaeromyxobacteraceae bacterium | reverse complement strand
GGGTTTTCCTTCAGTCGCCGCGATGAGTACGCGTACCATTCAACACCGTACGGAACGTACCATCGAACAGTGTAACCGGAGGCAATCAGGCGATCCAGTACATCCTCGACAGGCACTCCCAGCAGTGCTTGGAACTCGAATCGGTCCTTAGGCGTACCCCGGCTTTCCACCATTGCCACCAGCGATTCGATCAAAGACCGATCGTGGGTCGCGAACGCGGTATAGGCAGTGTTGGAATCCAGCAGCACAGCCGCTGTCCGCAGATAGGAATCCCGGATTTCATCGGGCTTCTGGAATGCGATTTCGGCTGGTTCCCGATAGATCCCCTTGCACAGCCGAAGGTTTGCACCCTTTGCAGCGAGCCCGCGCGCGTCGTCCTCGGTCCGGCGAAGGTACGCCTGGATCACAGTTCCCACATGTTCGTAACGGCTGCGCAAATCCGAGTAGAGGTCCAGCGTCGTCTGGGTCAGCGACGAGTCCTCCATGTCTAGCCGGACGAAATTACCCTGCCGGTCCGCGTCAGCTACCAGCCTCTCGATGCGCCCAGCGGCCGCCACTGGATCAATGCGCATGCCCAGGTGCGTCATCTTCACGCTGATATTCGCCATCAGCCCATCCGCGGCAATCTTCGCCAGAACGTCCCCGTACCCGCCCACAGTTTCGTCGGCATGCTCTGTTGATGAAGCGTCCTCGCCCAGGATGTCGAGGGTTGCCAGGTAACCGCGGGAGTTCAGATTTTTGACCACCATGGCGGCGGCGTCCAGATCCTCGCCAGCCACGTACCGCATCGCGACCCGCCGGACAATGGACTTCGGAACCAGCGGAAGCATCTTGATCACGAACTGACCAAACATACCTTCCCTCCAGGGGATGGAAAGACGACCCGGAACTACCACGCGGTACTAGGGGAAGCAAGATGGAAACGACCGAACACAATCGAACGGCAGGGACGCCACACTTGGTTGCTGAAAACTGGTGAAAAAATCGAAGAGCGCCTAGAGACCTTTTGCGAGCATTCCCTGGGCCTCGGCGTTGTCCGGTTCCTCGGCCAAGACGCGCATCACGAACTGCCTGGCCTTGCGGCGGTCGTCACGGGCCACATAAATCCGCGCCAGCGACAGCAACACTTCAATGCGATCCGCGGCCTTCAGCGCATCGATTCGGAGGATCAATGGCTGGATGACGCGCAATGCCTTGTCGTGGTCGTTACGCTTCAGGTGCAGGCGCGCCAATGCCATCGTGTTCATGACGTTCGCGGCATCGTGCTCGTGGCAAAGCCTGTAGTACTGGGCGGCCCTGTCCAGGTCACCCATCGACTCGAACGCCCGGCCCAGTTCGTGGGCATAAGGCGGCAGTTCCCGCAGCCGTCGCTTGCCTTCCAGGTAGTTGACCAGCCATTCCAGGTAGGGAATTACACTGGCACGGTCCCCTGCCTTCAGGTGGTAATTGACGATCCCCGCGACGACGCGCGGATTGTCGGGTTTGAACCGGTAGGCCTTTTCGGCCCACTCCAGGAACCCATCCGTATCGTTCAGTTTGTTCAACCGGAGGTCGGCGATTTCAATACAGATCGTTGCTCGTTCCGCATCGTCGGTCGCCAGTTCCAGATCCTTCGCCAGGCATTCGGCCAGGCCCATGTGATCACCCGATTCGGCCAGGAGTTTCCGGTACAGGCGAGTCGCCTCGAGGTGCCGTGGGTGGGCTTCCAGGACCGTTTGCAGCGCGATACGGACGTCTCGCCCAGTGTCGCCGACCGCCAGTCCCAGCCGTGCCAGCCCGACCAACGCCTCGGTGCGCTCGGGAGAATCGACCGATCCGGCCGCGAGCGCCTGGAATCGAAGCAGCGCCTCGCCGGTGCGTCCCTGTGTCTCTAGCCCGCGGGCGCCGATCAGCAGCGCTCGTGAATCTTTCGGATCCAGTTCCAAAATCTGCTTCCCGATGGCACCGGCCAGCGCCAGGTCGCCCAGTCTACCGTCGGCAATCTCGGCCGCACGGCGAAGCAACGCGATCCGCTCGGTGGTCGTGGGTGCCAGCTTTGCCTTGTTGCGCAGCATGGTTACCAGCCCAGACCAGTCCTGGATCTGGTAATACAGCCGTACCAGTTCGTCGATCGGGTCTGCCGCCTGCGGATTCATATCGTAGGCACGCCGCGCCATGGCCACCGCTGCCGGCTGGTTTTCGAGGTGGACCTCGTACACCGTGACGGCGCGCATCGCAGCCTCGATCCGTTCCGCCAGGGGCGCCGTACTATCGACCTCGTCCGATAACATTCGGGCAAGCAGGTCGTAGTCGCCCATCTTTTCGTAGATACGCTCCAGTCGCTGGAGCACCACACCGTCCTCGGGGGCATCGGCCCGCAATCGTTCCAGCAACGCACGCGCCGCATCAAGGTCGTCCAGGTTGTTTTCCTGGATGCGAGCGGCATCGAGCAGCAGCGTCCGTCGTTCAGTAGCATCATCGTTGATGTCCGCCAGGCGGACCAGCACCCTGGCCTGCCCCGCAAAATCGCCGTCCAGTTGCCGCAGTGCACCAAGGCTTTTGAGCAGTTCCGGGTCATCTGGCGCCAGGGTGGTTGCTTCCTCGATGGCTGCCGCGGCCTCCGCCGGGTTGCTGCGCGTCTCGTGCAGCGTGGCGAGGCGTCGCAGGAAATCACCACGTTCTCCTGGGGTCAGTTCCAGGCGCAGCATCTGCCCAAGCACCTCGACCAGATCCTGAGTCCGTCCGGATTTTGTGTAGATTTGATCCGCCAGTTCCAGTGCGTCGCGGAACAGAGGGTCGATGGCAAGCACCCGCGTCATGCACGGCTCGAAATCCCGTGATTCAAGCCCAGCGTCACGGCCAGTCAGGCACGCTTGCCACAGCAGGGCCTTCTCAATTTCGGGCCACGAGGCAGCCGCAGCCGCAGTGCAAAGCGCCTCGAACACGGTTCGTCCGAAACGAGGTTCCTGGCGCCCCACGGTGAGCAGACGGCCCAATATGTAGTCGTCCGAAGGCACTTGGAGCAGAGCGCTCGCCAGGTGGGCCAGTTCCAGTTCGTGTTGCCCCAAGGAATGCGCGGTCGTCGCGGCCAGATCGTGCAAACTGGTTGTATCCGCCGTATCGCCAGCCGCCTCGATCGCCCGCTGACAGGCCCAGAGCAGCGTATCGTGATCGTCCGATTCGCGCAGTGCTCCCACCAGCACGTCCAGTGCGGCGCGCCCAGCAACGGGCGAATCGGCCAACTGCTTCAGCAGCGTAATCGCCTCCTGGGAACCAGGGTCCTTCTGGATCAAGATGCGCAACTGGTCCAAAGCCCCAAATGGGTCGATACCGTCGCCGAGCAGCAGTTCCGCCAGATTCAAACGCAGGGACGCAGCCGCGTCATCCCCTGCCGCAGCGACTCGCGCCCTGGCGATGCGCACATGGTCCTCATGCCGGTTCAGCCCAGCATAGAGGAGTTCCAGGCGTTCCATGACATCCGGATCGTCTGGGTGGTTGTCCAGGTATGCCGCATAGTGTTCCACAGCACGCGCCGGCACTGAAAGGCGTTCGTCGGCGATTTTCGCGGCTGCCAGATGCAACCGGCCCGCTACGTCGGGACTTTTTATCGCAGGAATGGCCGCCGAAAACACCTGGTACAGTTCCTCGAATCGTTCCCCAACCGTGGCCGCCGCCTCCAACCGCTCAATTACGGACGGGTCATCGGGGCGCAGTTTAAGGAGTAGCGCCAACGTGTCCATCGACGCGGGTGCATCGTGCAGGCGGTCCCCATCCAGTAATGCGATGGTTGAAAGCAGATCCGCGCGGCGTTCAGGGTCCTCTTGTGTTTCCTGGAGGCGCCATAGAAGCGCCCTACGCGATGCTACGTCCCCCTGGGCTTCGAACGCGGCCTCCAGGGCCTGGGCCGCCGTGTCCCGGACTTCGGGGATTTCCAGGAATCCAAAAAGCCCCTCCCTGGCCTTCGCCAGATTCGGGTCGACACGCAGCGCCGCCGCGAGTTCCGACACGGACCCGGCCACGTCGCCCACGTGTTCGTTCAGCAGCGTGCCCAGTCGAAGGTGGATTTGCGACCGTTCGTCACCGTCCCCGATGTTGTTCAGTCGAACACGCAGCAGTTCTATCAAGCCTGTCCAGTCGGCTGCTTCAGTCAGCACTTCGTCCAGTTGAGTAAACGCGAACGTGTTCACCGGGTCGATTTCCAGAACGTGTCGGAGAATGCCAGTAGCGCCCGCGCGGTTACGCAGGTGGGATTCGTGGATGGACGCCGCCTTCTTCAGAGTGGCGACTTTCAGTTCCTTCGTCGGCAGGGCTTCAGCTTCCCGCTCATACGCTTGAGCCAAATCCTCGTATCTGCGTGTTCTCAGCAGTAACGCCTCCAATCGGCGCCAACCCGCATCAAATAGCGGGTCGTCAGTCAGCCACTGTTCCAGCGAGGCCACCGCGGCGTTTCGGTCGTTGCACTGGCGTTCCTGGACATCGGCGAGTTCCAGCACAAGATTGCGGCGATCGTCGTCGATCCGATCGACCGCGCCGAGCCGCTGCTCCAGCAACCTTGCCAGCGCAGGCCCGTCATTAGAAGCGCGAACGGAAGTTTCCAGCATCCCCATGGCTCGGGGGTCAGCCGGATCCAGTTCCAGGATCTTGCCCAGCAGTTGGTCGACTATCGGCGACGTCCCCTTGCGCCCCTGGACGCTTTCAATGGCGTCGAAATATCTCTCTCGTCGCAGCGCGGGGTCCGACTCAACATCGCCCAGATTTTCGTAAAAGGCCGCGATATTCGCGTATTGATCTTGGTCACGGTAGGCCTGGACCAAACGGTTCTGAGTCGCCTGGTCGGCAGGATTCGATCGGTGCGCCTTCAGCAGGTATCCGATGACCCTTCCAGGGGCCGCCGGCTCGATATCTTCCGCCAGACCCGCTGCTTCCGTTGCCAAATCGAACCGCACCTGCGGGTCCGACATCCCTTCGAGCAGACCGTCGACAATGTCTAACACGACCGCTTGGCGACCATGATGCCGTGCAGCATCAAGGAGCGGTACACGTAGGGCCTTGTCGCCCGGCACCGTCCGGACGCGATCGGCCAGTACGCCTATCAACAGATCGGGATCGCCGGCGCTATCGGCTGCCGCGGCTGCGGCTTCCAACGCCTCGTCCGGCGTCGGATCGTCCAGTTGTAGGGATGCCGCGAACCGGTGAAGTTCGACCAACCGCCCGTACTGCTCGGCACGGTCCATGGCGGCAACAAGGGCGCGGTACAGTTCTGGTGGCGTCGCGAAATGCTGGTAGACGGACCGGGCCAGGTCCAGGTCGTCCAGTTCTGGGGCGTCAAGCAAAGCGATTGCGTCGTGGACGGCGTGTTCACCGAATCCGGCCTCCGTCGCAGTGGCGGCAAGTTCGCGGCGCAGGGTGCGGGCACGAGCAGCATCGCCGTCCAGACCGCGCGATGCCAGCGCCTCGATTTCCCGTTCGCGCAGGGACCGCAGGTCTTCGGATGCCCCGGCCTCTTCCAGAAGCGCCACCAACGGGTCAACGGCTTCGGCGCGAAGTGGATCAAGTTCCGCCGCCAGCGCATAGCACGCGCGGGCCAGCGTGGGATCCGCGGCATCATCCTGGGCGACGCGTCCCCCACGGATCAACGTAGCAATCCGCTCCTCGTCATTTGGGGCGATTTCCGCCGCTCGCATCAATGCGTCGACGAGTTCGCGCGGGCGCTCCAGAATCTGGTAAGTCGCGGCCAGCGCCTCGAGGATCGGCAGGTTTTCTGGAGCGGCATGTGCGCCTTCCTCCAGGATCGTCGACGCCTCGTCAGCCAACCCCGCCCGGATCAATGCGATGCCTGACCGAAGGCACAGTGTGGCCCAGCGCCCGTCTCGCCCGAAGGTATCCCCGACTTCCAAGGTCAGGCCCGTAAGCTCCCGGACGCGGTGCGAGGCCGAAAGGGCGTCGCAAAGCCGGTCGAATAAAGCATCGTCTTCGGGCCACGCCACATAGACCCGACCAAGAGCGTCTGCGGCCTCGCCCTCCCGCCCGGCGTCGAGCAGCAGTGTACCCAAATCGGCCATCAGGGGAATCCGGCTGGCCTCGTCCGCAGCGAAACGCACCCGAGCCTGCAATGCGCGCACGCGCAGGCTAACGTCGACCCGGGGTGAACTCGGGTCGATCAATTCGGCCGCATCGCGACCAACTTCCGAGTCGTCAAGCAATTGGTCGACGACAGCCAGGGCGGCCGCGCTTCCAGCGTCTTGCGACAGCAGTTCGCGAGCGTCTGCAATGGCGCCGGCGTTGTCCGCAATTTTCGTCCGGATGCCGGCGCGCTCTTCCAGAAGTGCCGTGCGTGCCGTGTCGTCCGCGGCGCACGCCAGTTCCTTGGTCAACAGGTCGACCAGTTTCGGATTGTCGCCGGCCGCGTTCGCTATTTTCTTGGCAAGTACAAGTGCATCAATGTCGCCCGCATCGGTTTCGAGCAGACGTTCCAGCACCTTCCATGCCTCGTCGGGGTCGGACTCGCTAAGAGTCCGAGCGGCGGCCATCAGTAGTTCCCGAGCCACGGCAGGGTCCGTAGCAACATCGGCCAGCAGGCGTCGCAAGGCCACTGCCTGGGCGCTGTGTCCCGACTCGTCGTACAGTTCCAGCAACACTTCGGCGGCACGCGAAGCCGGTTCGTCGAACGTGTATTCCGCCGGGCGCCTGTCCAGCACCCATTCCAGTGCCTGGCAAGCCCCTTCCACGTCGCCGGTCCGCCGACAAAGTGCGCCGATTTCAGTGCGAATGCGACGCTGTTCGTCCAGGTCAACTGCGATGGCAGCCATTTCCGCCAGTAAGGGGATAC
>CAZHDQ010000139.1:0-6840 GCA_964531595.1 uncultured Anaeromyxobacteraceae bacterium | reverse complement strand
TTCCCTGCCTGCGTTCCAGCGACTGCGTCGACGACGCCACATGCATCGACGGCGAGTGCGTGCCGCCCGATGTCGACGCTCCCGACGCTTCATCCGCGACGGACGCAGCCACCGCCGATCCCGAAAGCGACTGATATCCCCCGTATCTCACCGAATCGACACCCTCGCGCCCTACGGAACGCCCCCACAGCCTTGTCGACCCCCCCGTCACGGCTCGGGTTTGCGGTGGAATCCCCAGCGGTTGCCTGACCATTCCCACAACATTAAGATTTTCCAACTGAAATTCATGGACCCGAACTTTCGCGAGGGGTTGTGTCGATGGCAATGGCAACTTGGTCTGAGGCCACGAAACCGCTAAACCACGAGGTCATAAGGCTTTTCGAAAAACCCTCGCAGACACCCCTTGCCGAGGTAGGACAGGTCGTCTAACTTTTGGCCTCGCAGGGCTCAACAGCCTCTCGAAAGCGAAAGACGTCGAACCACGAATGGAGGGTTCCGGGATTACTATGTCCGACACCTGGAACAAGGCGCTCGAAATCCTGAAGGCTCGACTGGACCCAGTCCAGTTCGAAACGTGGCTCAGCCCGATCCGCACGACGGCAGGCCAAGGTGGAGCGCTGACCCTGGAGGTGGCGGACGAGTTCTCGGCGCGCTGGATTCGGGACAATTACCTGGAAATGATCAAAGACGCCCTGTGGGACACGGCGCGCGGCCCTGTCGGCATCGACTTCTGTGTTCGCGATACCGCGCCGGCCACGCCGGGCATGATGTCCGAGGATACGCCCACCAGCGCGCAGTCGACGCCAAGTGACAGTCTGGTCCCGCGCTTCACGTTCGACCAGTTCGTCGTCGCACCTTCGAACGAGATCGCCCATTCGGCCAGCGAACTGGTCGCGGCGGCCCCCGGCAGTTCCTACAACCCGCTGTTCCTTTACGGCGGCGTCGGCGTCGGCAAGACCCACTTGGTCCACGGCATCGGACACTCGCTACGCGCCCGTTTTCCACGTCTGCGCATGCTCTACACATTCGGCGAGTCTTACGTGAACGAGGTCATGACCGCCGGCCGTAACGGGCGCCTAGACTTGCTTCGCCATCGTTACCGCGGCCAGTGCGACGTGCTGCTGATGGACGATATCCAGTACCTGGCGGGCAGGGAATTCGCACAAGAAGAGTTTTTTCACACGTTCAATGAACTCTACAACGCGGGCAAGCAGATCGTCGTCACCAGCGACCAGTCTCCCAAGACGCTCCCCGGCATCACCGAGCGGTTACGTTCCAGGTTCGAGTGGGGCCTGCTGGTCGATATCGCGCCGCCCGAGTTCGAACTGCGGGTCCAGATCCTGCTGCGTAAGGCCGGCCGCGAGGGGCTTGCGCTACCTGTCGACGTGGCCGTATTCCTGGCTCAGCGCTTCTCGACTTCGGTTCGCGAACTGGAAGGCGCGCTGAACCGGGTCGCCGCACACGCGATGATCCGCAAGGTGCCGATTGCCCTCGATTTGGCCCGACGGGTAACCGACGGGATCGTTGCCGATCGACGCGGGCACCTGGGCGCGGAAACCGTGGTCAAGGTCGTTGCGGACTACTTCGGGTTACAGGTAGGCGACCTGAAGTCCCCTCGACGCCACCAAGCGGTTTCAGTACCACGCCAGATCGCGATGCTCTTGTTGCGCGAACGAACCGGCGCGTCGCTGCCTGCGATCGGCGGGGTATTCGGCGGACGATCCCACACGACCGTCCTGGCGTCGCTGCGGCGCATCCGCGACCTGATGGAAACTGAATCGGCAACCGAACGGGCGGTACGAGACATCGAGCGCCAACTTGGCTTCTAGCACCCCGGGCGAACGTCGCCTGTGGGGCGTTAGCTTTTGTAGTGTCCAAGCGAATTCTTTTCGCTTGACACGAACCGGCGGTCCCCCTATTATCACGCCGGTTTTAAATGGACGAAGTGGAGGGCCGGAATGCCACTTGCGATAGAGCAGAAGCAGACGTTGATCGAAAAGTATCGGGTTCATGAATCCGACACGGGGTCCCCTGAAGTCCAGGTGGCACTGCTCACGGAACGGATCCGATACCTGACCGAGCATTTCAAGACGCACAAGAAAGACCATCACTCGCGGCGCGGATTGCTGAAACTCGTTGGCAGGCGTCGCCGGCTGCTGGACTACCTCAAGGCGTCCGGCCACGGTCGGTACCAGACCCTGATCGCCGAGCTGGGAATCCGGAAGTAGGCTGTCACTGGTCGACTACGACCGCGTCGGTTCCGCCAGCCCACGACGTCCGCAGGTTTATCTGTTAAAGAATGAGTGCGGATTGTCGCATCCACAGGAGAAATTCATGATCCACCGTGAAACTATCGATTTCCACGGCAAGTCTCTGACCATTGAGACGGGGCGTCTGGCCAAACAGGCCGGCGGTGCGGCTCTGGTCACCATAGGCGATACCACCGTTTTGGTGACCGTCGTAGCGGCTCCTAACATCCGGGAAGGGTTCGATTTCTTGCCGTTGACGGTGGAATACCTTGAACGCACCTACTCGGCGGGGCGCATCCCCGGCGGCTATTTCAAGCGCGAAGGTCGTCCGACCGAGAACGAGGTCCTGACTTGCCGCATCATGGACCGGCCGATCCGGCCTATGTTCCCGAAGGGCTGGCGCCACGAAACGCAGATTATCGCGTTGGTGCTCTCGGCCGATCAGGAAAACGACCCGGCAATCGCCGCTCTCGTGGGCGCTTCGTCGGCGTTGATGTTCTCGGACGTGCCGTTTGCGGGCCCGATCGCCGGCCTGCGGGTGGCCCGCAAGGATGGTCAGTTCCTGGTAAACCCGACCTACGCCGAACGCGAAGGCTGCGAACTGGACATCATCTGCGCGGTCGGTCCAGACGGACTGACTATGGTCGAGGGCGAGGCGCACGTCGTGCCCGAGAAGGTTCTGGTCGAGGCGCTGGTATTCGCCGAGAAGGCCGCACAACCGCTGCTGGACCTGCAGCGCAAGATGGCGGCGGCAATCGGTAAGCCGAAGCGCCCACTGCCCGTGATCAACCGGGACGAAGTACTGGGCGCCCGCGTCCGCGAAGTCGCCTGGCAACCGATGTGCGATGCATTGGCGATCGCTGAAAAACTGCCGCGACGCGACGCCATCCAGGCCGTGATCGCGAACACCAAGGCGGCCCTGGCCAACGAGTTCCCGGAACGGGCCAAGGAAATCACCGGCGAGATTGACCTGTTGGAGCGCGAACGCGTTCGGACGCTGATCCTGACCGATGGCAAGCGGATCGACGGTCGGGGTTTGACTGACGTTCGCCCAATCGAGTGCGAGGTCGGCATCCTGCCTCGTACCCACGGCTCGGCGATGTTCCAGCGGGGCGAAACTCAGGTAGTAGTCGCCCTGACTCTGGGCACGTCATCCGACGAGCAGCGGATGGACCTGCTGACCGGCGAATACTTCCGATCGTTCATGCTGCACTACAACTTCCCGCCGTTCTCAGTCGGTGAGACCAAGCGGATGATGGGACCCAGCCGCCGCGACATCGGTCACGGTAACCTGGCCGAGCGTGGCGTGGCCAAAGTTCTGCCTACCAAGGACGAGAAGTTCCAGTACACCATCCGGATCGTCTCCGAGGTGCTCGAGTCGAACGGCTCGTCTTCGATGGCGACGGTTTGCGGATCCTCGCTAGCTCTGATGGACGCTGGCGTACCGACAAAGTGCCACGTGGGCGGCGTCGCTATGGGTCTGATCAAGGAAGGCGACAGGGTCGCGGTCCTGACGGACATCCTGGGCGACGAGGACCACTTGGGCGACATGGACTTCAAGGTCGTTGGCACCAACGATGGCATTACGTCCGTCCAGATGGACATCAAATGCCGGGGCTTGACCGAGCAGATCCTGACCCAGGCGCTGGAACAGGCGCGCCTGGGCCGGCTGCACATCCTTGAAAAGATGACCGCGGCCCTCCCGACCCACCGAGATGACTACTCGCGCTACGCGCCGCGGATCTACACGTTGCAGATCAAGCAAGACCGCATCCGTGACCTGATCGGCCCTGGCGGCCGCAACATCCGCGGCGTCCAGTCCGAATCGGGGGCATCGGTCAACGTCGACGACGACGGGATGGTCACTATCGCAGCTACCGACGCCGACACAGCCGAGAAGGCGATCCGCATGGTCCGTGAACTGACCGACGACGCCGAGATCGGCCGCACATACACCGGCGAAGTCGTCAAGGTCGTAGATTTCGGCGCTTTCGTCCGGATCCTCCCGGGCGTCGAGGGCCTTGTGCATATCTCGGAATTGTCCGACCGCCGCGTCAATCGCGTCGAGGACGTGGTCCGGGAAGGCGACGAGATCGTGGTCAAGTGCATCGGCGTAGATAACAAGTCCGGCAAGATCCGGCTGTCGCGCCGCGAGGCGATGGCCGAGGCCGCCGGCACCGACCGTGGCCACGGCGAAGCTGGCGATGCCCTGCCGCCTGCCGACGAGGACTGACCCGACGTGAACCCGCCCGTTTTGCGCATCCTCCGAATGTCACGCCACACCCCACAAATCCCCTTGCCTGCCTATGCCACGCCCGGTTCGTCGGGCATGGATCTGGCCGCCGACGTTGTCGACGACCTTGAAATCCCGCCGGGTGGGCGCGCGATGGTACCCACGGGCTTGGCCTTTGCTGTACCCGCTGGTTACGAGGTCCAGGTCCGCCCGCGCAGCGGTCTCGCGGCGAAGGCCGGAGTGACCGTGCTGAACGCCCCGGGGACGATCGATTCTGACTACCGTGGCGAGGTCCGAGTGATCCTGATCAACCTGTCCGACGCGCCGTTCACGGTGCGCCGCGGCGACCGGATCGCCCAGGCTATCGTGGCACCGGTGGTGCAGGTTGACATCGTCGAGACAGATTCGCTGGACGAAACGGATCGGGGGGCGGGGGGCTTCGGCTCTACTGGCCGGTGACCAGGGTCTCGGGACCGAGCGGGTTCTTCGGCGTCAAAAACCGCAAACGCCGCCGCGATCGCCGTGCGGCGTACCTCAGAATCGTCGCGACAAGGCTGTCGTAAGGAATTTCCGCCGCGTTCGCGATAAGGCACATGTCGGAAAAGTTCGGCGTCAGACCCGGCAGCGGGTTGACCTCAAGCACATATGGGACACGGTTGCCCGGACCGCCCATCCGGATATCGACCCGTGCGTAGTCTCGGCACCCGATGGCACGAAACGCCCGCTTGGCGACCGCGGCCAGCGAGCGTTCCAGCCGCTTGTCGATGTTTGCCGGACAGTCATAGCGAACGGCCTTGTCCCAGTCCTGCTTGATTTCGTAACTGTAGACCGGAAATCGGTTTTCCTTGTCCAGGAACACGACCTCAAGCGGCGGCAACATCTTGAATCCATTCTCGGTCTGGAACAGCGCCACCGTGAACTCTCGGCCCGCAACATACTGTTCGACCAGCACCGGTTGCGCGTACCTGGCGATCGCTTCGCGGACGGCGACACGCAGTTCTTCCTCGTTGTGAACGACCGCATCACCGCGGATGCCCTTGGACGACCCCTCGGCGTTCGGCTTGACGATACAAGGGAACTGCATCCCGCGGTCTAATTTGTCCTTGAACGACCTAAACAACTGCGACAGCGGCGTCGGGACGCCGTTGCGCAGGAACAGGTCCTTGGCCAACGCCTTGTCCATCGCAATCGACAATGCGGTCGCGTCCGAACCGGTGTGCGGCACACCAAGCATGTCGCACAGCGCCGGCACCTGAGCCTCGCGCGTACGACCGCCCCACCCTTCGGCGACGTTGAAAACCACGTCCACTTGCGCGTCGCTGAGGCGCTGCGGCAGCGTTTCGTTGGCCTCCAGTGGAACGACGGTGTGGCCCAGGCGTTCCAGTGCCCCCTGGATCGCCGCCAGCGTCTTCGGGGCGTCGTATTCGGCTTCCTGGTCCCCCTCCAGAGTCGGCGTCACGCGCTTCAGGTTGAAGACAAAGCCGACACGCAGCCCCTTCCGGTCCCGCCCGCCGGGCCCGGCCAGTGACTTACGCCGGCGTTGGGCGGCCTCGCAAATGCGCACAACCACGTCCGCCGGGGCGATACCGCGCACGCCCGCCGCAAGCAGCAGGGGTGACACGGGTCCCAAAAAGGCGTGCGCAGAAGCCTCCATGAAGCGCGGAATACCCTCGGGACTGACCCGAAAGCGCAGCAGGCCGTAGTCGCGCAACCCAAGGACCCGGGCCAGACGCCGCGAATGCAGGCGCAACGTGGACATGACCGCCTCGGGCAGCACGGCAGGACACCGCAGGTTCGGATGGTCGGGCGCATCATCCGCGGCCTCGCCTTGCGCTGAGGCCTCGGCCGATTCCATCAGCTCGCACGCCGGCAACACGCCGTCGCCAGCCCCCTCCAGAAACGGCACGATCACGTCCGCTCCGGGCCAAACCTCGTCCAGGACGGCAGCATCGCTATCCGCCAGGATCCGGCGCACCTGTTCCTGAAGCTCGGCAGATGTCCGGCAAGGCCGAGGCTCGCGCCAAGCCAGGCCGTCCTGGAACACAGGCCGCACCAGGACAGGAAAACGCACAACGTTCCACAAAAAGGAACTGATCGCAGCCGTTGTAACCACCGGGGCGATCGGCGCCGGGATCCCGTTCTCGCGAGCCAGCGCGCGCACCACCGTACGGTCCCCCACCAGTGTCAACGCGGCCGCATCGCTCCCGGTCGTCGGGATGCGCAACTCGTTCATCAGGGCCGGATACAGCCCCTCGCGTCCAGCGAAACGTCCCCGTTCAGTCAGATTGAATACGACATCTGGCGCAAACGAACGTACCTGGATCAGAACGCCCTCCAGCCCATCGTCCACCGAGATGG
>CAZHDQ010000138.1:0-6842 GCA_964531595.1 uncultured Anaeromyxobacteraceae bacterium | reverse complement strand
CGGGTGTAAATCTAGGATGGATCTGCTTGATATGCTTACCTGGTTTGATCAGGCCGCGTCACTTCCCCTGTCCTCCCATCTGAAGGGTGATTTGCCGGTTCGGATGGAGCGGTGCGCGGGCGACAGTGTACCCAGTGACGAAACCCAAGATTCCATGATGTCTTCGGAACAAATCGCCTTGTTCCTTCGTGTGATCCAGGCCGTGCCACCGACTCAAGTTGGCAGATTGCACCTTGGAGAAACCCTGGGCGTGCACGCCATCAGCGCGGCCAAGGCAGACCCGGCCCGCCTTGCCGAACTGTACGAGCCTGAACTCGCGGGGCTCCTCAAGACATGGAAGTACCGCGAGCGCTTGGTGGCCTCGATCGCGGCCCACGCGGCTTCCAAAAAACTGGAGCGTTGTGATATCAACCTCCTTTATTTAGACACTGAGCCGCACGGCAAGGACCTCTTGGCGCTGATGGACTTCGCACAAAAAGTGATGGGGTTCGACGGCTCGGTTCACCGCCTCGTCGGTGCGAAACTCGCCGGGGCCTCGAATGAAATTACGGGGGCGAGGGCCGCACTTGAAGACGCACGGCACCGTGTACGTGTTGCCGAGTCTAGTGTGACTGCGGCCAAGGAGAACTTCGATCTGTACCGTAACCTCCGGGCCTTCATTGTCGCCCGCTTCAGCGAGGCGGAATACGAAATTAGCCTTCCCACGTACAACTACTGGTTCGGGAACATGCCGTCGAACCGACACGCGCTTTTATACACGAACAACACCGCCTACAGCACCAAGGGGTGGTTCAGGCTTTGGGTCGAGAAGGGCGAACGCAGGACCATCACGACGGTAGATGGCTTCGTCCAAGACTGGCCCACGTTCAAGGAGGTTTCAGCCTGGGAAGGAGAAGCTGCACGCGATGCGGTCAAAGATGCAAAGCTGGAGGTTCGCAACGCCAAGAAGGCGGTGGTCGCTGCAGAACGCCGGGCGAAGCAGAACGCTCAAAAACTTTGTCGGGAACTGAACTCTGGCATCCCACGCGTTGCGACTGCTCTGCGTCAGATTCGTTGGTAGGCCTTGCGCGACGGCGAAATTGCGCCGATTTGTTGAACCTCAGTCGCTAAGCGTGGTCTCCAGGGCGATTGCGAATGTACTACATGTTCGAGATGTAGGGGATTGGACTTCGCGTCGGACTGACGGGTTGCGAATCACCCCGTCCGGAAGATTCCTGTCCGGGCACCGCTCGCACTGAATGGCGTGCTTATGGTTGCGGCCCGCTGGGGCATGGGCTGGACCGTCCACGTCGAGTCGGCAGATCGGGCCGACCCCCGGGATGTACACGTTTATCGTCTTGCCTCCGGCCTCTGTGTTGTGGTGGATGGTCATCCGGACATCCAGTCCAAGACCATTCACGATCGAGATCCCCTCGGCCACCAACACCGGCGCGGTCGCCTTGGGGCGGGAGAACCGCACATCCTGCTCGATGCGCTTGCCCTCCAGATCCCGGACTTCCTCGAAAGTCGGTCGGTCCATGCCACGCCTCGCCTCGAAGAATAGCAGGTACTTGCGACCCAGTCCAAGGCCGCGATCCCCGTGTGCCCGGCACTGGCACGAGGCCCGCGAGGTTCCGCTTCCGGCCCTGACATGGTTTGCGAGCAGGGGCTTGACGTCCCGCACAGTGACGGTGCCCAGGTTGGGGAGAGTCCTCAGGGGCGGGCCAGCCGGTTCCGGACCAGGGTCCGCACCGACCAGTGCTCGCCGATCTGTTGCACGAACTCGGGCCGGACTAGCTTGGCCCGACCCAGGAGCCAGTCGTCGTCCTCGCGCCGGACGTAGATCCCCTCCATGGGGGTCGTCCCGACGCGGGACTCGCCGAGAAGCTGCTTCAGAGTGGTCAGGGTGAAGCTCCCCTCCGAGACCGTCGGAACGGGACAGATCCCGAGGCCGGCGAGCAACAGGTCCCGACGTCGGGTTGACCAGAACCGCCCACAAGCGCGGTCGTATACGTCGAACGCCAACAGCCAGTCTGGCAGGCGGTCGTAGGGTACGGAGTGCCGGGCGAAGCACCATTCTCCAAAGATCATTCGGTCCGGTCCCAACGCCTTCGCGAGCGCGTCCCGGCGGGCGTCGAGCCACGGCCAGAGCGGCTGCCACTGAGCATGGGCCCCCGGCCCCAGGTACTCGCCGCGGTTCTGGGCGCGAACCCGACCGGACGGGTCCAGGGAGAACCCCACGTTGGCCCCATCGACCTTCTCCTCGACGACTACCTCGTCCGATAGGAAATCCAGGGCCTCCTCCGACGACACCACCTTGTCGTCCCTGGGCTTCCCGAAGGACAACCAAGCGATATGCGGGGTGCGCGGGAAGCGGAAGAAGCTCGACATCCGGTCACCGCCGGAGATGCTGTCGATGAACCTCTCGGTTCCAGCCATCGATTAACTGTTCGACCACCACGCCATGGGTCTGTAAAGGTTCCTCGATGTCGTACCAGTCGGTGTCGCAGGCGTTCACGATCGAACACTGACAACCATCGGCAACCACCGCAGCCACGATCTTGCGATCGGCGGCGTCGGTCACGACCTTTTGCAGATTGTTCGGGAGAACCGCGTCTCCGTTCGTGTCGTATTCTATGCTGACGTATCGGGCGCGTCCCCCCTGGACCTTCTCCAGCATTGCCCGGATTCCATAGTCGTCCTTCGTCAACTTCCTTCGATACTCGACAAAGATCCTGTTTTGTAGATCGAGGACTGCGTAGCGATTTGAATCCAGCCGAAAAGCCCTGAGCCATTCGAACACCACTAATTTCTCCGCAGGCGGGACGTGAGTGCCCGTCGGCGGAAAGGGGGAAACCGGGTCATGGGCGCTGGCTGCGATCAACACGTTCGTGTCCACGACGTGATCAGCCATGGTGTTCCCCCTGGAGCTTCGCCATCCGCTTCAGCATGTGCTCCATCTGGCGTTCCATCTCTCCCACGGCGTCGCCGAAGAACCGGTCGGGCCAGTCCTTGATACGCCCGAACTCGTCGATATCCAGGTCCCTCAGGGTGGCAACCCCTTCGTCCATTGCTACGAAGTACGACCGGCATTCCTGTGCCGCCACCTTCTCTTCGGCGATCAACGCCTGGAGACGTCGGAACAGGTGTTCGGAGTGCGTCTCGATCAGGAACTGCACTTTCCGGTCTCGGGCTACCTCGACGAATAGGTCAGCAAGGAAGGCCTGCGCGAGGGGATGCAGGTGGATTTCCGGTTGCTCCATCAGGATCGTGGTCCCCTTCGGGACGAAGTACGCGAGAGTCAGGACCGGGAGCACCTGCGAGATCCCGAATCCGACATCCACCAAGTTGGCACCGGTTTTCCCGGTGCGAACGAGCACTTCGTACCGTGCGGAGTTGCCGAGCCTCTTCAACTCCAACTGGTCTGCGAGCCCCATGAGTTTGAGCCACCGCTCCACGGCCCCAATCATCTCGGATCGGGCCTCCTTTCCGCCCCGGCCGATGCTGGCCAGGAGGGCGTGGATGGCCCGTTCACCCTTCTTCCCCAGGTTGTTCGGCGCCTGGAGATTCCAAAGGTAGTCGCGGTTCGGCTGCTCCCGAAGAGGACCCAGATACACTAAGTTTTGCAGCAGGCGCGTAAGCGAAAGCGCAACATCCTGCACTTCCAACCCGAGCATTCCCAACTCAGCCACGGCATCTGCAGAGAACGCCACAGATCGTTCAGGCTCGTACGACCGTTTTGCGTCGAGTTGCGTTGGGGCACCGGGGCGCGCCCTCGCTTCGTATTCTGGAGCGCAGAGCAGGTATCCGCCCTTGGCCTGTCGCTTGACCGAAAATGCCCGATTCCCGATGTGGTACTTCAACTCGTCCACCACGGGAACGTTCTTCGCGCCGGGTGAGCAATAGGTGACGTCGAACTGGATCACCTGTCCCGCGAGTCTTTCTGCTGGGCCCTCCTCGTCGGACGAAGTGTCGATTTCGTATTCGATTCCAAAGGCCAGTTGGGTCTTGGAGTCCTGACCTGAAACGAGTTCCTTAAAACTGCCGAGGCTGAGGAGGTCTTGTGGCTGACCACCCAGGTAGAGAGGGAGTTTGCGGTCGGGGGACTCTACTGTCTGCTTCAGCAGGAGCAGGGGTTGGAGAAGACTGGTCTTCCCGGAAGAATTGGTGCCCAGCAGGAGCGTCACTGGCGCGAGTTGCACCTCACGCTTGCCCTTCCACGCTTTGTAATTTTCAAGGCGCAACTTCTTGATCATCGTTGACCTCCCTTGAGCGGGTGGATTATAGCCCCGAACTGGTCAGTCTGGGTGGGTTCGACGTTGCCGAAGAGGTCCGTATGGCCGCCATGTGTACGCTCCTGGGTACCGGTTTTTTCAAAAACGGCCCAATCCCCCCACCCCGAAAACGTCCCTCTGGAACCCGGATCTTCGGGCCTCGGTGGCCATCGAAACATTGTTCCCACACTACGGCAACTGGGCGATGCCTTCCCGCGATGAGGCGTGGTCCGGGGCGATGGTCAGGACCTTGGCGAATTCGACCCGGGCCTCGGGGAAACGGTTCTGGCGCAGTAGGCTCCAGCCCAGGCCGGCACGCATTTCCACGTTCGATGGGTGCCCGGCCAAAGCCTTCCGGTACCAGGATTCCGCCTTTTCATACTGGCCCATCTGATAGTGGATGTACGCCATCCGGCTTTGGGCCGCGAAGTCCCCAGGGGCCCGTTCCAGGACCTCGGCCCCGACGACCCGCGCGTCGGTCCATTTCCGGGCCGCCATTAGCGGCAGCATCAGGCCCAGGCGGGGTTCGACGGCCTGGGGTTCCAACTCGATCGCGCGACGGTACTCGACAATCGCATCCGGGTAGTTGCTGGCCAGGTAGAACAGCCACGCGGACCGCAGGCGCGAAACGTAGTCGTCGACGCCGGCCGCATGGATACGCTGCATCAGACCCTGGGCCGCGTCGTAGTCCTGTTTCGCTTCCGCCGCGTATGACTGCCGGTACAGTTCAGGAATCGCCCCTGCCTGCTGGGCAATCGCCGGAGTCGTCAGCCCGGCCAGGATCGCCGCGGCCGCCAGGGCTACCGGCAGCATTCGGATCGTCGTGTGTTTCATGTCTTCCTCCATTTGCCGTCTGCCGGCCCGATCGGCCGGCCTCTTTCGCCAAGGTCCACCCATCCAGCGGCACCGTCAAGGTCGTGCATCCCCGATCGAGTCGACGATCCAACCGATGGTCAGTCCATGCGAATACGCGGACTGCGCCGCTCGTGCCCCGGACAGGGCTGGGGCCAGCAGCCGCTTGAACCGGTACTCGACGATCATCCACGTGCGGTCGCCCAGCGCGAACGCCGCCCGCACGCCCGCCGATCCGCTGATCCGATCAACGGTGTTATATATGGCCTGTGTGGCCAGATCGACAGGTCGGCACCGCGTCCCGAACGTCCCGTCCAGCAGCACCGACCATCGCGCCCCGTGGAAGCGGACCCCGGCCGACCCGCTGGGCCAAAACCGCCCGTCTGCCCACTGGAACTCGAATCCGGCCAATAGGTCAGCAAACGACGCCACCGGCAGCTCGACTCCGGCCATCCCCTGGAAGACTCCGAAGTCGTCGTACCAGGAATGGACCGCGCCCAGGCGGAAGTCGGCCCAATGCCGGTAGCGGCCCGCCAGGCCCAGCACGCCCGAATCCGCCCCGGGTCCGGTGTCCTCGGATCCGTTGTTATCGTAGTGCAGGTACGCCCCGTGGACCATCACGCCCCAGGCGGGCGAATCCCAGCCCAGTATTCCGTGGGCCTCGTGTTGTTCGGTCCGTACCCGTTTGGACCCGCCGGCCCCTGGACCCCGGTCGTCCCCGGCCCCGTCGATTCGACCGTCGATGTGCAGGTATTGATATCCCAGGTCCAGCCGGAACCGGTCGTCGAACCGCAGATCCACCCCGGCCGACGCCCCGGCCTGCCAACGTCGCCAGGGATGCCCGACGTGCAGATCCCCGAATCCGAAGCCCCGAAGGCGGGCTGCCGTCACGATCGGCGTCCTGGCCAATCCGTCACGGGCGCTGGGATTGTCCGGTGCCGATGCCAGGACCGCATGGAAACGGCGTCGTGCCTGCGCCCGCCGGCCGTCTTTCCAATCGCACCACCCCAGGCCCAGGCGCGCATCCAGATCGCTGGGGCGCAGGGCCAGGGCCTGTTCATACGCTGCTCGCGCCGCTGCCGTATCGCCCGCCTGATACCGGGACCAAGCCAGACGCAGGTACAGATCCGGGTCGTCGGGCGTGTCGGCCAGGATGCGCAGATAGCCGTCTGCCGCTTCCCCGTGCCGCCCCTGGGCTTCCATCGCATCGGTCAGACCCAGACGGGCGTCCCGGGCGCCGTCGGACAAGCCCATGGCAAGTCGATACGCCGCTTCGGCCGACGAAAATGCCCCACTCGACAGGTGGTAGTACCCGCGAGCCAGGTGCAGCTCATAGTCGTCGGGAAATCGGTTGGTCGAATCGTCCAGCAGGGCCGCCGCCTCGGCCGGACGCCCCGCGGTCGCCAAGTCCCGGGCGTGGGTCATCAGCGTGTCGTAGGACGGCAGTGCCTCTGGTACGCCATCGTACCCGACCGCCACGTCCGCCTGCGCTTCGGCGGGCGTCCAGGCCAACGCCCAGGCGAAGGTAAGCGCCCACGTCATCGTCCGAACGGCTGCCGTCACACCGTTCCCTCCGTTTCCATCGCGACCAAGACAGCCCGGTAGGACCGCCCCCCGACGTGCAGCGCCAGTTCCCGGGGGCCGGTTCCGGTAGCAAACACCGCCCGCGTGGACATCTGCTGTCCACCCAGCATTCCGGTTCCCTGAACCTCCAGCGTGTCGTCGTCCCGTCGAGCC
>CAZHDQ010000137.1:0-6853 GCA_964531595.1 uncultured Anaeromyxobacteraceae bacterium | reverse complement strand
GGCCTGGAACGTTATGATCTGTCGTTGCGCCTGGGCCAGTTCCTCGGCCATACGGGCCGCCTCGACCCTCAGGTCGTCTTCGGCCGTCTGCCTACGCTCCGCGTCAGCCTCGGCCGAGCGGGCACGGGCCTCGAGCGACTCGACCTCGCGAACACGCGCCAGATACTCGGGATGGTCGGACACGTCCTCGCGCTCGGAGCGCCGCGTACGGGCGGCATCCTCGAGCTGGCGGACTCGCTCGACGACATCGTCCCGTTCGGACTGGGTCGTGGCCAAGTCAGCTGACTGCGCGGCCATCTGGCTCCGCGCGTCGTCCAATTCCCGACTCTTCTTGTGGAAATCGTCCAGCAGGCGCCGCCGATCCTCCTCGAGATCTGCCATGCCAGCGCCGGCCCGAACCCGCCGCAACTCGACTTCCCGTTCTTCCACCGATCGGCGCAATTCTTCGATGAGATTGCGGTTTTCTTCGATTACGGCCTCGAGATTGCGCACCTTGCGTTCCAGCATCTGCTGCCGGCCCGTGTCGGACTGGCAGTAACCCTCAAGCCTGGCGTTTTCTTCACGAAGCGCCTTCAGGTCGTAGGCCTGCGTGTCGATCTCCCGGCGGAGCCGCTCTACATCGCGGTCCTTCTCGGTCAGCTTGATCTTCAGCCCGGCGACCTCGTCGGTCGTGCCCGCACTCCGAGCCTGGGCCGCTTCCAAACGGCCGGTCAGGTCCGACAGTTTCGTCCGCAGATCGGCCGATTCGATCTCGCGCTCCTCCGCCTCGGACCTTACCGTTTCGAGCCTATCCTGCAGGTGCTGCGCCTGTTCGCGAAGCGCGGAGTATTTTCCGTGGACGCCGTCCAATGCCGACGCGGACACCGTCGCACGCGACTCGGCGTCTTGCACGCGTCGGCGTGCGTCCTCGAGCAACCCTTGGAGATGGCGGATCGTGTCGTCCCGAGAGTCGGTTTCCCCCGACGTCGACGCTGCGGCCGCCGTGGGCACCTCAGCCAATTGCGCCCGTAACGAGGCGACCTCGGCCCGCAGCCTTTCGTCCTCATCGACCCCGGGCGCAGGCGTTGCCTGGGCATCCTGTGGTGTCGGAGCGACCTCGGGTTCCGGTTCATCCACGCGAAACGTAACCCGGATCTCGCCGAGTCGGATCTGGTCACCGTCCTGAAGAATGACGGACCCACTGACCTTGCGATCGTTGACGAATGACCCGTTGACACCGCCGAGGTCCTGGAAGACGTACCGGTCGTTGTCCAAGACGATCCGGCCGTGGTTACGACTGACCGAATGGCTGGATAGTACGATGTGGCACATCGGGCTGCGTCCAATCACGCAACCCTTGTCCGTCCGGGGCACCTCGACGGTCTTGAGCGGCCCGGACCCTTCCTGGTATTCGATTCGCGCCATGGCATGATATGTTATCACAGCAGCACACGCTGTCCATTAGGAGACCGGGCGAATGACCCCCAAAAATCTTGTTGTTGGGTTCTCGGCCAGCATGCTGTTGCACGGGCTCGTCGTGGCTGCATTGGTATGGCTACCCGAACCGCCCTTGCGGCCCCCCGGCGGGCCCGTCCTGGTGCCGCTGCGCGTATTCGAGGTCATTAATAGCCAGCCGCCCGCCCCCACAACAACAGGTGCCGAGTCGGCAGCGACCCCGTCCTCGCCCGCCACCCCTGCGACCAGAGTGGCCCCTCCGATCATGAACCAGGGTCCGCGGCGGGCCCCGGCGGTACATCGCTCCCCCTACCGGGCGAGCGCCCCCATACCGGACGCCGTGGCAGCCGCTTTGACACCGCAAAACGCGACTGCAGGGGCCGGCCCAATCGCCGACGACGCGATACCCAACGTGGGGCCATCGGGGCAGATGCAAGCGGACACGCCCGACGGACAGATTGGCGGGGCAACCGGTTCCCGGGCAGCAGGCCCAATCGCATCCACCGGCCCTGGACCGGCGGCATCCGGACGCAACAGCACGCTTTCGGACCTTCGCACAGCCTACGCGATGGACGTTCGACGGGCGCTCGAATCCGTAGGACGCTACCCGGCGGCCGCCCGCCGCCTTGGGCTGGCCGGCCGGGTCGTACTGCGGCTGCGCATCGACGACGACGGTCGTATCCTGCGAAGCGTCGTTGACGCACCGTCCCCTCACAGCGAACTGGATGTCGCCGCACTTGCCTCCACGCAGCGACTGCACGCATTGAATCCCCCGCCGGGTGGCGCCATCGACGTTATCGTCCCAGTCGTGTTCACGATGCGGACGCGTTGACACAGGCTGGGTCGCCACGCGCAATTCCCGGGTCCCCGTACCTCTTGAGCCGATAGTAGAACGTCGATCGCGGCAGCCCGCTGGCATCGATCTGCCGGCGCCGGCTACCCCGGGCTCGCGGCGCGATATCCACCGGACCGCGCCACCCCATGGCAATTGCCTCGCGTAGGTTTTCTGCGCCCGGTTCGGCCCCGCCCCCCAACCACCGCGCACGCCCCAGAACATTGCGCAGTTCCCGAACATTCCCCGGCCAGCCGTAAGCGGCCAGTATGTCCAGCATCGCCGAGTCCAGCACCAGTCCACCGCCCAACCGCGTAACCAGCGCCGGCAGGTCCTCCGGCCTGTCACGCAGGGGGGGCACCCGGATGACCATACATCCAAGACGTTCCATCAAGTCGGTCCTAAGCATCCCCTGGGCAACGGCCTCTATCGGGTTCCGGTGGGTCGCGGCGACCGTGCGAACGCGGACCTTAACCTCGCTTGATGCCCCAATCCGCCGCACCAAGCCACTTTCGACGACGCGCAGCAGTTTTGCCTGTGTCGCAGCCGACGCCTCGGCCACCTCGTCTAAGAAGATCGTTCCACCATCGGCCGCCTCAAACGCCCCGGGCCGCCCCCGGTCGGCGCCCGTGAACGCACCGCGAACGCAACCGAAGAGTTCAGACTCGACCAGTTCCGCGGGCAGGGCAGCAACGTTCAATGCGAAGAATGGACCCGCGCGCTGCGGCCGCAGATCGTGCAGAGCCCGGGCCAACAGGTCCTTCCCGGTCCCTGTCTCTCCCAGCAAGAGCATGGGTTCTTGCGCGTGAGCTGCCAGAACCACCCGGTGCATGACCGCAAGCATCGCCGGCCCCGTTCCCACGAAGTCCGGCCCCGTTCCGACCAAGTCTGGCCCAAGAAACGCATCGATCCGGCCGCCCCGGTCACGCTGCGCCGCCAAGCAGGATGTGGGCTTCCCGCCGACCGGGCCCCACCCGCCAATCGCTAATTCAGGCACGTCGTGGGATGCACACTGGCCCCCTTCCAGCAAAACGCCCCGGTCCACGGCGCGAGCCAGCACGCCGGGCGCCCAGGGCACTCGCTCCGGCCTGCCAGAAATCAGCACCGTTCGAACCGCCCCTGCGACCATCGAAACCAGTAGTCGGCCCCGCACCATCATCGCCCCCAGGGATCACCACCCCCTATCGGCTCTGCGCCCACATCCGATCCGCCGCCTTTTGACAGCCCCCCGGGCCTCTGGTACCTTTTCGTGGCTACGCGCGGAACGCCCCTGGAGGACTCATGTTCGGTATCGGCTGGACCGAGATCCTTGTGGTCCTGGTCGTCGCCCTTCTGGTGCTGGGCCCCAAGAAGTTGCCCGAGATCGCCAAGGGCCTGGGCCGAGGTCTACGCGATTTTCGCAAGGCGATGAGCGGACTGGACCTGGATGATCCTCCGGAGCGAGCCCCTGTCTCGCCACAGCCGCCACCTCCGACTGCAACCCCGAAGTCGTCAGAGCGCCTTATGTCACCTCCAGAAACGACCGATGCACCGGCCGATACACCCGAACCCTCTGACCGAGCTCACGCGTCACCGGTTGACGACACACCCGCCGAGACACCCACGCCCCCGGCCGGCACACCCGCCGAGGCGCTGCCCGTCTGGCCGAGGGACGTCCCACCCAAGGGACACTAGGGGGTCCCGACAATGCAGGATCGCCCGATGTCCTTCACCGAACACCTGGGAGAGTTGCGAAATCGACTGATACGGTCGGTCCTGGCTGTGATGATTGGGTTCATCGCGGCCTACGCATTCCACGATGAGGTGTTCCACGCCCTCGCCCGGCCGGTGCTTGTCGCGCTGCGCAGCCATGGCATCCATTCGCTGCAGGCCCTCCAGGTCACCGAGACCATCTCGGTGTATCTTCAGGTATCGCTGATCGCCGGGCTCTTTTTGGCATCGCCCTACCTGCTTTGGCAGATCTGGGCATTCATTGCCCCCGGGTTGCTGGCCCGGGAACGCCGGTTCGTACTGCCGGTGCTCGCGGGATCGTCCGCGTTCTTCGCCCTGGGCGTGGCGTTTTGCTACTTCGTGTTCCTTCCGATGGTCGTGGACTTCCTGGTCGGCTTCACATTGGGCTCGGGCGATATCTCGCTGGTCCCGACCGTCCAGAAGACGTTTTCGCTGACCGCGACCTTCCTGGGCATCTTCGGACTGGTCTTCGAGATGCCATTGTTGATGTTCTTCCTGGCGCTCCTGGGCGTGGTCACCCACCAAAAACTGCTGCGGTTCGGCCGGTACTTCGTCGTGCTGTCGGTCGTCCTTGCCGCGATCTTCACCCCGCCGGATCCACTGTCCCAGATGCTCATGGCCATCCCGCTGTGCATCCTGTACTTCGTCGGTGCGGCCTTCGCATGGGTCGCCGGGTTGATGCGGCGTTCCCAGGGCAACCTGCTGCCCCAGGTCGTCGTCGTCGCGGTGTTCCTGGTGTTTGCCGGGTCGATCGTGCTGGCATCCTGGCTGTGGCAACGCGCGATTCCGGAGCCATCTGCCACCGGATCACTGGGGCCCGACGTGGCGGTGGCCGTGCGCGTCAATCCCACATCCCCCTCCGGCGAACAGATGGTCCGGCACCTCGCCCGGGAGGCGCAGACAGCCGCGGCCGCAGGCGACGAACTGCTGGTCCTGCTGAATAACGACGGCATCGCAGTCGACCGTCTGGGCGGCAAATGCGCGCCGCCCGCAACGGCCGTCGGACCGAACTGTCGCGTGGCGGGGAAGGCCGGCATCCAGGGGGAGCCCCCCGAAGGCTTCGATGCAACGGAAGACCGGACCGTTCCGTTGGTCATGGTCGTCGGGCACGAATGCCTGGCGCGCCTGCTGCCCACGGGGCATGCGGCACCCGCCTGGGCGGCCATCCGCGTGGCGAATGCGGCCAATGGCCGGACGGAGGTGGCAGTCGACTTTGCCCCCGGCGAGCCGGTAGCCCGTTTGGTCACGTGGGCTGCGCGAACGGTCGATCGGATTGGCCCTGGTGGCCCGCCTGACAGGCCAACTGATTCGCCATTTGGTCGTCTGGTAGCATGGTCCCGAGGCGAAATAGAGACCCGGCCGACCGGGTTTTCGCTGCCTGCCGGGGATCGATTGGCAGGTCGGATCGTTGGCGAACTGGCCGCCAGGGCATTCGAGCTATGTCTCCCTCCAAAGGACGATCCTGAGGACGCCCTGACGGAGCCCGAGCCATGACCCCGCCAACCCCGATCGAGGTTTACGAACGCCTCCTAGTCGCCCAGGGCCACCAGCACTGGTGGCCGGCCGAAACACCAATCGAGATGGCGATCGGAGCTGTGCTTACCCAGAACACCGCGTGGGTCAATGTGGAACGGGCGCTGGACAACCTGCGCGTAGCCGGCCTGCTGAATGCCCACGCCCTCCTGGCACAACCCGACGATGTGCTGGCCGTCCACCTGCGACCCAGCGGATATTTCAACATCAAAACCCGACGCCTCAAGGCGCTGATGGCGTTTTTGGTATCTTGCGTCGAGGGGGACCCCGCCCGATTGACAAAATGGGAGACGTTTGAGGCCCGGGGCGCGCTACTGGATGTCCCTGGTGTCGGTCGCGAAACCGCCGACTCGATCCTGCTGTACGCCGCTGGCCACCCGATCTTCGTCATCGATGCCTACACCCGACGGCTCGCCGGCCGACTGGGGTTGGCCGACCCAAAACTAGACTACGACGCCTTACGCAAGGTCTTCGAGGACGCGCTGCCGCGTGATGCGGCGCTGTTCAACGACTTCCATGCCCAGATTGTCATGCACGGAAAGGACCGCTGCAGGACCCGGCCCCGCTGCGACTTATGTGCTCTGGCCGACCGCTGCGCCGCAGGACCCCAAGGAGGAACACGATGAACCGGGTCCGACGCGCGGCCTGGGCGACCCGACTGCTGGACATCGCAATGCCCGGTGTTGGCACGATGCTGGGGGGATCTTCTTGTCGCGGCGGGATCGTGCTGGCCATTTGGACCGCGACAGTTGCCGGCTTGGCCGTGTCTGTTCCGGTCTTTTTTGTTCATCCGTTACGTGCCCTCGCGCTACTGAGCTTCGGCTGGCTCGCGATGACGGCATTCCTGGTTTTGGGACCGCGCGAAACAGGTCCGACAAAACCCGGCGCGGCCCTGGCCGGCGTAATCTCCGCAGTGGCGGTCCTGACTGTGGTGTTCATCGTCTGCGGGCACTTCTTCAGCGTGCAGCGCATCCCAGGGTTGGGGATGTTCCCCGGTCTGCTGCCCGGCGAATTGCTGCTGGTCGCTCGCCCTGCGACAGTCGATGGGGGGCCGCAACGCGGCGAATTTTGGGTCGGGC
This sequence comes from uncultured Anaeromyxobacteraceae bacterium, assembly GCA_964531595.1. GTDB lineage: Bacteria > Myxococcota_A > UBA9042 > DTJE01 > DTJE01 > DUVQ01. Next base: position 244 of record CAZHDQ010000137.1, on the reverse strand, counting down.
GCACGAACGATAACACCGTGGTCATTGGCCGGGTGGCGGCCTTCGAAGGCGAGCAGATTCACTTGGACGGGCGGGCGCTATCGATCGACGGCCAACCGACGGAGACGAAAACCCTGGGCAAGCTCGAGATGAGCACTGACGTTTCGATCCCGCGCCGCGAGGTGGAGGATTTGCTGATCTTCGCCGAACAACTTGGGTCCATGCGCCACCTTGGCTTCCACCGGAGTGGGGTCCACGAGGCACC
>CAZHDQ010000136.1:0-6878 GCA_964531595.1 uncultured Anaeromyxobacteraceae bacterium | reverse complement strand
GCCCAATGTGTCGCACGCCAGTTTTCGCAGTTGCTCCAGGCACCCGGCCACGTCGAAATCAGGAACGAACCGCAGCTCACATGCGAACGTCATGGTTGTGCCCCATCGGGTAACCGCGCCGATGTTCAGCGTGACCTCCGGAGGCAGGAAGCGAGCGTCGACGGTCGCCGCCAGTTCCAGCGACAACCCCTCGAACCGGTGCAAGAAGTTCAAGACACGGTCCAGGTACACCTCGTCGTGGGATCCGGCGCCCGGGGAAACGGCTTCCCGGGGCGCGTGGGTTACGGCCACGCGGGCCGGCACCTTATTGCGGACGCCGCGGCAGTCGAACGCCAACACGACATCGTCGCCGACCGCGTCCAGTTCCTCCAGGGAAGCGGCCTCGAACAGGGCGTTTCGGCCGTCTCGCGGGCGTGCCGAATGCGATTCTTCACCACGAATCAGCAGGATGCGGGCCTGTTCAGGGTCGATTTCCCCAGGCAGTCCGGTGCGGACCATGTCGTTGGCCACCAGGTCGAACGGGACGTAGCCCTTTTCGCCCCGCACCACCAGGTTGTCGGTTGGTCCGGTCACGACCGCCAAGCGTATCGTATCGGGCACTCCGCCGTCTTTGACCAGTTGTTCCGCGCCCATCGCGCCCGCTTCCTCATCGGCGGTGAACGCTATCGCTACGTCGTGCGGCAGGCTGCCTCGACTCGCCATCGCCAGCAACAGCGCCACCGAGCCCAGGTTATCCGATGCGCCCAGCCCCCAGATGCGGCCGTCTTGCACCATCGGGTCGCGCGGGAAACCGCCAGTTCGTGTCCAGAGTTTTGGCTCGCCGGCGGGCACGGTGTCGGTATGGGCGCAAAACAGCACGCGGGGCGTGGATGAGTTCGCGACGACCAGGTTGCTACGCGGGGGACCGTCGTCCCGGATGGCGAATCGCTTGGACGACCAGCCCAGCGCGACAAATGCCGCCTGGAGATAGCCGATTATCGGTAGATTGGACTCAAGGCTGGCGGCGGCGAGCGGGATCAGTTCGAGCAGCCGTCTCGCCGCGTCGTCATGGATTCCTGCGGACTTGATAATCACGTCTCCGTGCGAAGCCGTGCTTTCATTACAACAGCGGGTCCGGAAGGGTCAATATGACGAATGATAGGGAAAGCGTCACTTTTGGTCTGAGGGAGTGGCGATCGTGGGATTGCCAACCGCCGAACCCAGCTCCCGTGCACGGTCACGGGCCTTTAACACCGCCTGCTGCAACTGCGCCTGGAATCCAAGGGAATCCAGGTGGGTCATAGCGGCGTGCGTCGTGCCCTGTGGAGAGGTGACCTGGGCCCGTAACTGCCTTGGCGTGCGGGCGGTCTCGACCACCAATTTCGCCGCCCCATAGCACGTCTGGCGGACCAGTGCGCGGCTTAGGTATTCGGGCAGCCCCATTGCCTTGCCGGCCTCGATCAACCCCTCAAGCAGGTAAAAGAGGTACGCCGGGCCGGTGCCGGACAGCGCCGTGATCGCGTCCATCATTTCCTCGTCGACCTGCACTGTGACCCCGACGGCGGAAAAAATCTGCGATGCCACCAGGGCCTGGGCCGCGGAACCGTGCCGCCCCAGGCAGTAGGGCGACATTGCCTCACCTACCAGTGCGGGCGTATTCGGCATGACCCGGATCACGGGGATGTCGTGACCGACCCGCTCCTCAATGAAGGCCGTCGGCACGCCGGCTGCGATCGAGATGACGACCTGACCCTCCCGAAAACGTGAGGAAGTTTCGGCCAGAACACCGCCAAGGACCTGGGGCTTTGTTGCCAGGACCACGACGTCGCTGTCCGCGATCAATTGGCCGTTGTCTGTGGTTGTTCGGATGCCGTAGGTGTCTGCCAAAAAGGCCAAAGCGATCTCGGAACGCCGGCTGGCCAGCACCTGCCTGGGCTCGACGATACTGGCCTTGACCAAACCTGCGATCAACGCTTCGCCCATGTTGCCGGCGCCCAGAACGCCGATAGTGGAACGGTCCAGCACGTCAGCCTCCGTGAATCAAACAGAAGGTCAGCCTGGAAGCCCGACCCCGAGCAGGGCCAGCCCGATCGCGGCCAGCACCAGCGCGGCGGCCAGGATCAATACGGTGCGCAGTCCCTTGACCGAATTGCGTGACGGTGAGGTCCGCGCCGGTCCCTTCGCGGGGACCGTTGGTGAACCGCGTCCCGGCCTGGCACGCGTGGCCTTTGCCTTGCGCCGGACCGCGTCGATCAGCGCCGTGCGTCCGGCCGTCTCGAAATCCGGCACCGCACCCGAGAGCGCCGCCAGGAAATCGTCCGCCGACGCGAACCTTTCCGAAGGCTTGCGCGCCAGGGCCTGGTGCAGCACCGCTTTCAGGGCGTCTTCGCAGGGCAGGGCGTCGATGGCCTTGTGGTCCACACCTTTCGCCGCAGCCGCCCGGACCTCGCCCGTGTCTCCACCGGTGAATGGCCCGGTGCCCGCGATCATCGCGAACAGCGTCAGGCCCGCCGCGTACAGATCAGTGCGGGCATCTGCCTTGCCTCCCGACGCCTGTTCGGGGGCCATGTAGCTGGCCTTGCCCTTGATCACGCCGGCTCGGGTCTTTTCGGTCCGGTACGTGCCCGTGGCGATCCCGAAGTCGCCCAGTCGCACTTGGCCGCCGCTATCCAACAGCACGTTTTGGGGGCTGACGTCGCGGTGTACCACGCCCAGCAACTTGCCGCCGTTGTCGGTCAGCGCATGGGCGTACGCCAGCGCACGCAGGACGCCCGAAACGACCCATAACGCCGCGGTTTGGGGCATCGCAGGGCCCTTGCGCCCCTTGCCCAACCCCTTCAGCAGCGTGGCCAGGTTCGGCCCGTCCATGAACTCCATCGTCAGCCAGTAGCGGCCGCTCGATTCCCCAAAATCCATTACGGTCGCTATGTTCGGATGGGTCAGGCGGGCGCCCAGCTTGGCCTCGTCGATGAACATCCGGACGATTTCGTCGTCATCGGCGGCATCGTCCTGGAGCACCTTGACCGCCACCGCCTTTTCGAAGCCCATTGGGCCAGTGGCGCGGCCATGGTACACGGTGGCCATGCCCCCGCTGCCGACGGCTTCCAGAATTTCGTACTTGCCCAGGGTCAGGATCGGCTCCCGCATGCGCCCTCCGAATCCGCTAAGGCGTAATTTTTTCGAGCATCCGCGGGAACGGAATCGTTTCTCGTATGTGAGGCAGCCCGCAGATCCAGGCGACCGTGCGCTCGACGCCCAGACCGAAGCCGGCATGCGGCACGCTGCCAAAGCGTCGCAGGTCCAGGTACCAGGAAAACGCCTCTTCAGGGAGTTTGTGCGCCGCGATTGCCGCACGCAGCACGCCCAGGTCCTCCTCGCGCTGCCCGCCGCCGATTATCTCGCCGTAACCCTCGGGTGCCAGCACGTCCATGCTCAGGCAATAGTTCGGGTCGTTCGGGTCCAACTTCATGTAGAAGGCCTTAACCGCAGTCGGGTAGCGATGCACGATGATCGGGCGGTCGTACAACTTCGTCAGGACCGTTTCGTCATCTCCGCCGAAGTCGTCGCCGTCGGGGATGTCGCTGCCGTGCGCCCGCAACTGGGCCACCGCGTCCTTGTAGTGGATACGCGGGAACGGCGCTTGCACAGCCTCCAGCGGCCCGACGTCTCGTTCCAGGATTGTTAGCTCGGGCCGGCGCGCCTCTAACACTCGCCCGACTACGTAGGCCAGGAACTCCTCGGCCACCCGCATGTTTTCGGTCAGGTCGGCGAACGCCATCTCGGGTTCGACCATCCAAAATTCCATCAGATGGCGCCGGGTCTTGCTCTTTTCCGCCCGAAACGTTGGCCCGAAGCAATACACTTTGCCAAACGCCGCCGCGGTCGCCTCGTTGTACAGTTGGCCGCTCTGGGTCAGGTAGGCCTTCTCGCCGAAGTAGTCCAGTTCGAACAGCGTGGTCGTGCCCTCGCAGGCCGCGGGCGTCAGTATTGGCGTATCGACCAGCAAAAAACCGTGATCATCGAAGTAGTCCCGAATCGCGCGGATAATGGTCGCGCGGACTCGCAGGATCGCGTGCTGCCGACGGCTGCGCAGCCACAGGTGCCGGTGTTCCATCAGGAATGCAGTGCCGTGCTCCTTGGGGCTGATGGGGTAGGGTTCCGCCCCCGACACGACCCGAAAGCGCGACGCGTCGATTTCGAACCCGATGGCCGACCGGGCGTCCTTGCGCACGATGCCGACCACCTCGACCGACGACTCCTGGGTGCAGGCCCCGGCCGCCGCGAATTCTTCCTCGACCGCGTTGGCCTTGACGAGCACGCACTGGATGGTCCCGGTCCCGTCGCGGACCTGCAGGAACTGAATTTTGCCCGACGAGCGCTTGTTTGCCAGCCAACCTTGGAGCAAAATTTCCTGCCCCTCAAACTGCGCGATCCGGTCGACGACGGCCTTGTTCATCCCTTGCCCCCATGCCCTGAAACGGGCGCAAACGTAGCAGAATCCGTGCCTGCTGTCCACGCCCACTGTGGTTGTTCAACTCCCACAGCGGATTCGATTTCGTTGCTTGCGGGCATTCCGTATCCAACGGCAGTGCGTTTCAGGCGCTTCTCAACTCAGGGTTCACAAGACCCTCTTCACCTTGACAGGGCGGGGCATTCTGTAATAATCCTGACAACCCGGGCCTTTTCAAGGGGTGGCACCATGCGGGATTTCTCGAAGTTCTGGTTCCTGGTCGCGACGTTGACGGCTTGGGGGACGATCGCCCATGCCCAGACTGAACCGACCCGCGCGCCCGCGGTGGCCGCTTCTGCGACCAGCGCCTTTGACCTCGTGCTCGGCGAGGGCAAGCGCTTGAGTAGCCAGGGGCGTTATTACGACGCGGCCCTCGTCTATCACAAGGTCCTTTCCGAGGGCGACGAATCGCGCCCTTACTACAGGGAAGCCCAGTATGAGATGGGTGTAGCTCTGTTCGAATTGAAGTTCTTCGTGTCGTCGTTCGGGTACTTTGACCGGGTCGTCGACCTGGGACCCGATCACCCGCGCTACCGTGACGCATTGCCCTGGCTCGTCAAGATCCATCGCCAGTTGCCCGGCGAGACGAACACTCTGTTCAGGATGGCCTACTACACGCCTGAACTCTATCCGTCGGGCATGGTCGAGGAGATCTCGTTCTATGTGGGCCAGTACCACTACTACGAGGGCAATCTACCCGCCGCGCTGGAAAACCTGTCCAGGGTCGGTGTGTCGAATCCCGACACCTTCCACAAGGCGCTCTACCTGAAGGGCGTCGTCTACGTTCGCCAGAATCAGATCGGTCCTGCCGTCGAGGCATTCAACCAGTTGTTGGCGTTGCTCAAGGGCAAACTGACGCCCGAGGCCCAAAAGCTTCAGCAGATGGCCCGGATGGCGCTGGCCCGCGTGTACTATGGCGGCGGCCAGAAGGATATGGCCAGTTTCGACGCGGCGATCCGCAACTATGCCCAGGTGCCCGATTCGTCCGAACTGTGGCTGGACAGCCTCTTTGAGCGCTCTTGGGCCTACTACCAAGTGGGCAACTACACGCGCGCTCTGGGCAACCTGCTGACGGTCGGGTCACCGTTCTTCGAAGAAGAATACTACCCCGAGGCTTTCGTCTTGAAGGCTGTGATCTTCTTTAGAAATTGCCTGTATGAAGAAGCGCTCCGAACGATTGACCCGTTTTACAAGGAATACTTCGCAATCAGCAAGGAACTGAAGACGGTTCTCGAGACCTACACAGACCCGTCGGACTTCTATGCGTACTTGGCGTCTATTTCTCAGCAGGGCAAGGACGCTCAGTATTCCCTGCGCATCAAGAAAATTTTCAACGCGGCGCTAGCCGACCTGAAATTGCGGCGTTTGTTCGGGTTTGTTGTAAATATTAGCAATGAAATCAAGCAATTAGAAGAACTGCGCACGCAGCCGGTCGCCCGTCCGATGGCCGACTTCTTGCTGCCCGACCTGACGGCGTACCGGGCCCTGACGATGGGCGAGGCCGGCAAACTGGCCCGCGAACGTCTGGCTCGCGTCAACCGCGAACTGCGCAGCCTTCTCCAGCAGGCCCTGGCGGTCCGCTTCGAAACAGTCAACGCCCAGAAAGGTATCTTGAACGAGCGGTATCGCCGCGAGCAGATCGTCGAGGCCCAGGGGGCGCAAAAGCCCAATGAAGACTTCAATGTCGACCGCGAACATATCCGCTGGGCCTTCGATGGTGAATACTGGAAGGACGAACTCGGCAGCTACTTCTATCCCCTTCGGTCGGTTTGCGGCGTCGGCCAGTAAGTGTTGCCGTGGGTTATCGGCCACAACGGAGACTGAACATGATGATGCGTATCGCCCCGGTCCTGGCGGTGGGGATGTTGCTGGCCTTTGGCTCGACGTCCGCCCGGGCCCAGTCCGGCGATCCGAAGGACCAGGCACAGGTCAAGTCCTACAGCCTTCCCGAGGCCGATGGGGCCGCCGCGGTGCCGATGCCGGTGACCAGCGTCGAGCAACGCAAGGGTGCCCCGATGGGCGTCAAGCAAACGGCGCGACGCGCAGGGCGGATGGCCGACGAAAAACTGGAAGAGGCGATCTCGACGCTCAACCAGTTAATCGACTCGTCCGATGACGAGGACCCGTCCAAGCCCGAGTACCTTGCACGACTGGCCGCGCTCTATTGGGACAAGGCCGAGAACCTCTTCAACAAGGCTTATGGTGACGAACTGTTCGCCCGGTTGAAGGTCGCACAGGATGCCAATGATAACGCCGCCCAGGCCGGAATCCAGGCCGAGCAAGCCGGTCTGCTGAAGGAACGGTTGTATTGGCAGGAAGAGGCGGCGAACGTTTATATGATGATCGTCGACCGCTTCCCGGACTACCCATCGATCGATTCGGTTCTGTA
>CAZHDQ010000135.1:0-6949 GCA_964531595.1 uncultured Anaeromyxobacteraceae bacterium | reverse complement strand
GACTTCAAATCTTTTTTTGACCCGGCTTAATTCCGCCCATACACTGACGCAAATCATTGCTGGGCGTTCCCGCCCATGACTTGGCGACAAGGAGGTAGGCGTCGATGTTGCACGAACCAGCGGCCAAACAGGATCGGGACCCGGCTTCCGGGTACAAGACCCGACTCGGGGTCTGGATGTTCCTGGTCTACGCGCTCGTGTACGCCGGTTTCGTCGCGATCAACCTGATCTCCCCGAAAGCGATGGAATCGATCTTGTTCTCGGGCCTGAACCTGGCGGTCGTCTATGGCTTCGGCCTGATCGTCTTGGCCCTGATCATGGCCCTGATCTACAACGCCTACTGCGTCCGCGAGGAAAAGCGCCTCGCCGGCCACGACGGGGAGGTCTGACATGGAATGGATGCCCATTCTCGTCTTCCTAGGGTTCGTCGGGGCCGTCCTCGGCATGTCGTTCTACTTCGCCGGCAGGGCTCGGTCGGCCGCTGGCTACTACGCTGCCGGCGGAAATATCCACTGGGCGGTCAACGGGATCGCGTTCGCGGGTGACTACCTGTCTGCGGCGTCGTTCCTGGGTATCTGCGGGATGATCGCGACCGCAGGTTACGACGGGTTCCTGTACTCGATCGGCTACCTGGCGGGCTGGATCGTGGCGCTGTTCGTCGTTGCAGAACCGATGAAGCGCCTGGGCAAGTACACCTTCACCGACGCACTTGATTCGACATTCAACAGCAAGGGAATCCAGTTGGCGGCCGCGATCAGCACGCTGGTCGTGTCCATCTTTTACCTGATCCCCCAGATGGTCGGCGCGGGCGTTCTGGTGACTCCGTTGTTGGGCCTTCCCCACTGGGTCGGCGTCATCATCGTCGGCGGTATCGTCATCATGATCGTCGCAACGGCCGGCATGACATCAACCACGTACGTCCAGTTTCTGAAGGGCGGTCTGCTGGTCGTATTTTCGACCATCATCGTCGTCGCGCTGCTGATCCGCGGCTTCCAGATGGAACCCGACCAGGGCGGCAAGGTTGCTTTCTATAAATACACGACCATCGCTGCGACCGAGGTCGGCGGCAAACTGGTACCCGATGATCCGGGCGTCCAGGTGCTGAGCGTCGAGGAACTGCCCAAGATCGCGACGCTGGTCAAGACGGTGTACGGCGGAAAGACCACCTGGTTCAAGAAGGTCGTCGACGACAAGGGCGGTATCACACTGCAAGAGTGTCAGTACGAGGCACACGGTGCAGGTGGCCAAGTGTTCGTAAACGGAGCGGAGTTGTCGGACACGAACGTGCTGCGCCAGACCGGCAACCTGGAAAAGCTGGAAGGTAAGAAGGTCGCCAAGGAAGGCTCAGTCGGGCCGCTCGAATTCCTGGCGAAACTGGGCCACCCAGAAACGCAAATCAAGACCTGGCGTTCGGTCAAGTTCGAACATGACGGCGAAAAGCTCGCGGTGTACTACCCCGTGAAGTACTCCGGCAGCCAGATCATGCGGCCGGGTACCAAGTTCAAGGTCGAGGGAACGCCGCTGGAAAAGTTGGACTTCGTGTCGCTGATGCTGGCACTTTTCTTGGGTACCGCGGCCCTGCCCCACATCCTGATCCGTTACTACACAGTCCCGACGCCGGCCGCAGCGCGAAAGTCGACGATCGTCGCGATTGCCGCGATCGGCTTCTTCTATGTTCTGACGCTCTACATGGGCCTGGGCGCCATGGTCAGCGATGTGGTCAACCCGGCAGACAACAACATGTCGGCGCCGCTCCTGGCTAAATCGTTCGGGTTGCTGCTATTCGCGGTCATTTCGGCGATCGCGTTCGCGACCGTGCTAGGCACCGTGTCGGGCCTAATCGTTGCGGCCTCCGGCGCGGTGGCGCACGACCTGATGGACCGGTTCGCCGGCATGAACCTGACCGACGAAAAGAAGGTTATGGCGGGCAAGATCTCGGCGGTCGTGGTCGGCATCATCGCGATCATACTGGGCATCATCTTCCAGGGCGTGAATGTGTCGTTCCTGGTCGGCTTGGCGTTCGCGGTAGCGGCCTCGGCCAACCTACCGTCGATCATCATGCTGCTGTTCTGGAAGAAGACGACCTATCAGGGTATCGTCGCGTCGATCACGGTCGGCATCATCACGGCGATCGGCATCATCCTGCTATCCCCGACGATGTACGGGCTGTACGGGAAACTGCCGACCGAAGCGCCGATCCCATTCGCGAACCCGGGTATCTTCTCGATCCCGCTGTCGTTCCTGACGTTGGTGATCGTGTCGCTGTTCACCCAGAAGAAGGGCAGTACCGCCCAGGCCTAGGCCCGGACGGCAATGGTTTTCCACAAGCCGGGAGGCTGAATCATGCGCACGCTCCGATGGCTCCGATGGGGTGCCGCGGTTGCTATCGTGCTGGTCGCGATGCCCGCGTTCGCCTACAAGATCCAGATTGCGGAACACACATCGCTGAACATCGACTACCTGTTGCAGGTCCAGGCGCAGTTTGTTGAAAAGGGCGCGCCGGACGGCACGGCGTGGAGCAAGGACTTCTTCGTCCGACGCTCGCGGATCCTGCTGTTCGGTGACCTGTGGAAGAACATCTCGTTCTTCTTCGAGACCGACCAGGCCAACTGGGGCAAGGGCGGCAAGTGGGATGCGGCCTTCTTCGTCCAAGACGCGTACATGACCTTCAAGATTGTCGAGGCGTTCCAAGTCGACGTAGGCATGATCCTGCTGCCGTTTTCCCGGGCGAATCTCCAGGGGGCCATCGGCTTGAACTCGCTGGATTACCACTCGAGCATGGTCAAGTTCGTCGCTGGGTCCCACCACGTGTGGCGCGATATGGGCATCCAGTTGCGCGGTACTATGGCGAACAAAAAATTCCTGTACCGAATCGGCGTGTTCAACGGGGCGCAGGGACAGTCGCTCCAAAAGGACGCGGCGGGCGCAGTGGTCAAGGATGCCGACGGCCACGACGTGCTGAAGTCCAGTCCGGAAGACTGGCCACGGTTCGCCGGCCACATCCGGTATTCAATCCTGGGCGACGATTCGGCATTCTTCCCCAAGGGGCTGTATTTCGCGACGTCCCCGATCGTTTCCATCGGTGGGGGCTTCGACTACCAACACGCTGCGGTCATGGACCGGCCGGCCGACCTGGACCTGGATGGCTCGAAGAAGGTCGTCAACAAGGGCAAGGTCACGCACGCGCTGTCGTTAGCGGCTGACGTGTTCGCCGACATCCCTATCGGCAAGAACCAGGAAATCGTTGTCCAAGCAGGATTCTTCTGGTACGGCCACGGCAACGAACTGGTCTACGATAAGGCTGGCAACCGTTCGGTCGTTTCAGCGAAGGCGTCAGGCCTGGGCATCATGTCCGAAATCGGCTACCGCTATGACTTCGTCGAACCGCTGTTCCGCGCCGACTGGTTCCACGGCGACCGCGCAGACAACGACATGCTGGACCTGGGCGGCGGATTAAACTTCTGGATCCGCAACCACAACGCATCGATCAAGGCCGAGTTCAGCGCCACGAAATTCGGTAACCTGGACAAGGCCTCCTGGTCCAAGGCGTTCACCACTCAGGCACAGTTATTCTTCTGATCCCTTAGCCAGACCGTTTGGGTCCGCCGAAACCTCACGCATATTCACGTAAATGACGGGCCGAATTTACGGGTAGGGGCAGCACCGAATGGAACCGAAATCAAGCGGCGGGTTCGTCCGGCAAGAAGATCTGGGTGAACGGGTCGGTCTGCCGCAGCGACAGGGTGTTGAACGCAGTGCGCAACTTCCGGACCGTGCCCATGTCGTTGGCCTGCGTCCGGTGCAGTTCGGTGGCGTAGGCCATGAATTCAACGCAACTGAGCCCGTCGACCGCCGGGCGCGTCGCGTCGAACACTTCCGTAACCGGTCCAGGGTCGCCCTGCCCCAACATGTTCAGCAGCCAGAACTTTGCGACCAGATTGTAGGTCCGCGTCACGCGATGCGTCGGCAGGCCCCCGCCAATCACTGCCGGATCCGCCGCCATCCGGATGGCCGTGGTCGTGATGCGCGAGGTGAGTTGGTGTTCCGGGTGGCCCGTGGCGCCCTTGTCAGGGGTAAACGTCAGGACCAGGTCGGGCCGGAACCGGCGGATCGCCTCAACCGCCACGTCCAGCGGTTCGCGATTCGCCTGCCACAACTTGTAGATTTCTTCCCGCTTCGGGAAACTGGACACCGGCAGTGAAGCGTTAAAGTTTGATTCCAGTTGCAGTTCGGCGCCGTACAGTCGGGCCACGCGGTTCATTTCCGCCGAGCGCACCGTCTTCAGGTCGGGCTCGCACCCCTCGGGCCTGCAGCACTCACCGCCGTCGCCCTTGGTGAACACCAGCATGTAGAGCGGGTTCCCGTAGTAAAGTCGCGAGCGGGCCAGAACGGTCCCCGCGAAGCATTCGTCATCCGGATGCGCAGCGATCCACATGGTCCGCGCACCCTGCTTCAGGAAAGCATCGATAGGCAACGGCTCGGGCGACCCATCCGGTTTGATGGGCGTTCTGGCACAAGACGCCAGAAACGATGGAAGCATCACCGCGGCGCCGGTCGCTGCGGTCGCCTTCAGAAATTCGCGTCGGTCCATGCGCACCTCCGATTGCTGATTCTAGGCATCAAAGCGTCGTGGATCAACGGTTGTGCGCTGGGAAACACCAGAAACGCCCATATCCGCCGTCAGTCGGGCTTCAACCTAACGTGGTAAGGACCAGGTCCACACCAGCCACATGGTCACGAAAGCGATCCCCAACCAAGGCCGTGGATTTCGGCAGCAAGGATAAGGAGGATAAGCTTGCCAGCCACGACATATCAGGTAAACTCCCCCTGCTGTTCACGAAGAAAGATTACCGCTGATGCCCGAGAAGAGGCCAGACCCCAGAACCGAGTCCCGCGCGGCGGATTACGGACACATCGAACTGCCCAAGGAACAGGACCGCTTCCGCATGGCGCTTGAGCAAGCCCCGGTGGGTGTCGCGTTGGTCGACATGGGGGGTACTCCTTTCTACCTGAACCCCGCGATGAGCGCCATTTCCGGAGTGAACCCGAACACCTGCGAGCGTTTCTCGGTCTTTGCAGTCACGCACGCGGACGACTTGGACCTGACGCGACGCCTGTTCGGGGAACTCCTGGACGGCCGGCGCGATCGATACGTGATCGAGAAGCGTTACTACCGGCCCGATGGCATCGAGACCCCTGCTCGCCTAACCATTTCACTGGCGCGCGACCATGCAGGCACACCATCGTTCGCCGTTGTGATCGCCGAGGACATGGCCGAAGTCCAGGATCTGCGCCACCGGTTGGCGCGAACGATCCAGTTGGATTCGCTGGCGGCCCTGGCGCGTGGAATCGCTCACGATTTCAACAACCTGCTTACCACGGTGTTCGCATCCTTGGAACTGATGCTGGCGGACCCCACCGCGGGACCATCAATCCGCAAACGTGCTGAGGGCGCGCTGGCGTCCCTGGATCGCATCCGGGAGTTGACCCGCCAGTTGCAAGAATACGCTCGAGGGCGACGTCAATCGCGAACCCTCTTTGCGTTGACGCCGCTGGTGGATGATGTCGCCCGGACCACGTTGTCCGGCACGGGCACAAAGTGGCGTGTGACGGCACCGGCCGATCTGCCAGAAATGACCGCTGACCGGGCGCAGATCGCCCAGGTGCTATCCAACCTGCTTCTGAACGCCTCGCAGGCGATGGATGGGGCCGGCGAAGTCGACATCTTGGTCGGCATGGGGCCCATTCCCGGCGCGCCCAATCCCGATCAGTCCTTGGGCGACAAGTTGCGAATCAGCATTCGCGACCGGGGCCCGGGTATACCGGATGCGATACTGGGCCGTATCTTCGAGCCGTATTTCACGACACGTGCCCGGGGGACCGGCCTGGGGCTGGCCATCTGCGATTCGATCGTACAGGCGCATTGCGGGCGGATGACAGTGCGGTCCGAAGCGGGTCACGGAACACAGTTCGATATCGTCCTGCCTCTGGAATGCAGCCTGACCTGACTGCCTGCGCAGAAACGTCAGAGGGCAATGCCACTCGCCGCGTCGACCTGCGTCCATTGGACGGTCCCGGTACGGCGCACCGACCACCAGTTGCCAACTGCGGAATCGAACACCACGTCGAAGGTATCTGAAACGTCCGCACCGGGAAACGCAGCCGCGATGGCCGCTGGGGAATCTACTGCCGGCTGTTGGACCGCGGACGCCTCGCAGGGGCCACGACAGTCGCCCTGGGCCACGCAATCGCAGGCGTTGCGTACCGCGCACTCGCCGGCCGTCGTATCGAACATCAATTCGTTTTCCCCGTCGCACCAGGCCGTCGTGAACCCGGATGTGCCGGATGCCGCCAGCGTACCATCGGCAGCGATTCCGACCCCCCGAATCCAACCGGTCCACCCAGCCGACGGTCCGTAAGCGGCAAGGGCCGCCGGGGCCAGCAGGTCCAGGACGTCCAGAGCGCTCACGACACCCACGCGGACCAGTCCCGGACACGCGCTGACAGGTCGCGAATCCAGGGGATCCGCGCAGGCCACCGCCGAGGTAACGCCTTCCTTCGGCAGATCGGAATTCCCGCTGCCCAGGCTGCTGCTGCACCCAGGAAACATGACGATCAGGGACAGCAGGCCGACCCAGCCTCGAAACGACATGGACACCTCCAAAACCGGCGGGACATCCCCGCTTGGGCGCGATTCTACCCGGAATGGGTCGTCAGGTCACGCGGCGCCGAACCACCTAAAATCCACTATCTGCTGCGATGGCCCCTGGCTGGCGAAGACGAACCTCGACCAGGACGTTGGGCCCGGAGGCAACCGACTCCGCTTGACGAATACCGGCGCACCCGGCTACCGTCTGGCAGTTTTTAACCGGGGGGCATCATGCCCGATCGCGAGGCGGGAGACTGGCTGGAACTGATCGTCCAGGTCCCAGTGGCGGCGCAGGATGTG
>CAZHDQ010000134.1:0-6976 GCA_964531595.1 uncultured Anaeromyxobacteraceae bacterium | reverse complement strand
CATGGCCGAACTGGGAGACGAGATTTTAAACCTGCCCGTGCGGATCGGATTGTCGCGTGGCGTCAAGGGGCTGTCGTCGATCCTCGGGGATCCGGCGTTGTCGACCGCATATGGGCTGGCGTTGTTCGCGTCGCTGCCCTACCGCGAGGACATTCCGCCGCCAATGTTGCCGTGCCGGCCACCGAAGAAACGGGGCCGTCTGATGCGATGGCTACGCAGGTTGATGGGGTTCATGGTGTGACGCATGTCAGATGTGGGAACAAGCGGGTCCTCGGGGGTCGGGGACCGGTTCTGGGTGGTTCGATACGGGGAGGTCGGTCATGAATAATTTCCAGGTTTTGAAAAACAGGGAGGCGGTGCCGCCGGCGGTCATCAAGGTCTGTGGAATCGGCAGCGGTGGCGTCAACGCCGTCAACAACATGATCGCCCAGGGGGTCTCCGGGATCGAATACCTCGTGATGAACACCGACGTGCAGCATCTGGAGCAGTCCACGGCCGACCTACGGATAGCCTTGACCGGGCCAACCGGAGGACGCGGGGCAGGGGGCGACCCGGCCAAGGGGCGCGAGGCGGCTGAGGCCGAGCGCGATCGCATCGAGGAATTCCTGGACGGTGCGGACCTGCTGGTGCTGGCGACCGGCCTGGGCGGCGGCACGGGAACAGGCGCGTCGCCGGTGGTCGCGGAAATCGCGAAGCGCATGAAGATCCTGACCCTGGCCGTGGTGACGTTGCCGTTTAGTTGGGAAGGCGCCAGCAAGGCCGCTGTAGCCGCCGATGGCCTGGACGAACTGCGCGGAATCGTAGATGCTTATATCAGGGTCCCCAACGACAAGATGAAGAAGATCCTCCCCAAGGGCACGACGATGAAGGATGCCTTCATGGCGGTCGACAAGGTTCTGTGCGACGCGATGACGGGCGTGGTCGAACTGATTTCGCGGCCTGGATACATGAACCGGGATTTCGAGGATGTGCGGGCGGTGCTGCAGGGCGCGGGCCTGTGCATCATCGGCGTGGGCACGGCCGTTGGCGAGGATCGCGCATTGGAGGCCAGCCGAAAGGCGGTCGCGAACCCGTTGCTCGAGGACACCCCTGTCGACGGCGCGGAGCGGATCCTGATTAACATTGTTCACGGCCTGGGTTGCACGCTCGACGAAAACGAACTGATCGCCCAGAAGGTGACCGAGGGCTTGGCGAGTGGCGGCAAAATGACGGTCGGCCTTACGATTGACGAGAGCCTGGGCGATGAGGTCAAGGTCACGGTGATTGCATCGGGAATGGAGGACATCGAGGTGGTTCGCGAGGACGCCGTCATCGAGGTCCCCGCCCAGTTGGTGCGTCCGGTAATGCCCAGCGTGCGCGCCCCTTCCTTCACACAACCGGCACCTCGTCCCGTCGACCCAGGCGACGACAATGACCCTTGGCGCACTCAAAACGGACCCCGAATGGTCAACACGGCGCCCATGGCCGAGACCCAGATCTGGGGACCGCAAACGGGCGTCAGCGAACTGACCGAAATGGAGCGGGTCCCGGCGTACGTGCGTTCGCGCAACGGGTCCCGGTGACTGGAGGCGTGGCATGAAGAGCCTGACCGAGTACCTGGAATTCAACGTCCCGTCTCGGCGGGGCTTCGTCAACATCACGCGTACGGTCGAGGACTGCGTGGCGCGCAGTGGCGTTCGCGAGGGCCTGTGTCTGGTCAACGCGATGCACATCACTGCGAGCGTGTTCATCAACGACGACGAACCTGGGCTGCATGCCGATTACGACGACTGGCTTGAGCGCTTGGCCCCCCACGCGCCCACCAGCCAGTACCGCCACAACCGCACCGGCGAAGACAACGGCGACGCCCACATGAAGCGCCAGATCATGGGGCGTGAGGTCGTGGTCGCGATCACGAATGGCCGCCTGGATTTCGGCACCTGGGAGCGCATCTTTTACGGCGAGTTCGACGGTCGGCGCAAAAAGCGAGTGCTGGTCAAGGTCATAGGGGAATAGGGCCGGCCCCCATAGGTTTGCGCCCCGCAAAACCGTTTCTGCACGAATCATCCCTTGACCCTGCGCGTAGGCAAGGGTCACAATCCTACGAACGGACCGATTTTTCGACACCCCATCACGGGAGATGTCCTCATGCTTCAGGATGCTGAACGCAAGAACCTCCAGGATACGGCGCGTCGATTGCGAGAACGCATCGTCGAGGTGACCTATTCGTGTGGTGGCGCCCACGTTGGCGGCGCGATGAGTCAGCACGACCTGCTGATCGCGCTCTACTACAAATACCTGCGCATCGACCCACAAAACCCCCGATGGGCTGAAAGGGACCGCTTCGTGCTGTCCAAGGGGCACGGCGGCGTTGGGCACGCGGTCATCCTGGCGGACAAGGGTTTTTTCGACACGAAGTTGCTGGATGATTTCAACAAGACCGGCTCGCCGTTCGGGATGCACCTGGACTGGACCAAGGTGGCGGGTGTCGACGTGTCGACCGGTTCGCTGGGCCACGGTTTGCCGCTGTCGTTGGGCATGGCGCTGGGCGGGCGGCAGCAGGGGCAGGATTTTCGAGTGTATTGCGTGATGTCTGACGGCGAATGCCAGGAGGGATCTGTCTGGGAAGCGGCGATGGCTGCGGCCCAGTTCAAGGCCACGAACCTGACGGCATTCGTAGATCGCAACAAACTGTCGCTGGACGGACCGACCGAATCGATCATGTCGCTGGAGCCTCTGGACAAGAAATTCGAGGCGTTCGGGTGGCGCGTGCTGTCGATCGACGGCCACGACTTTGACGCCATCTGCGATGCGATTGAAACCGCCCACGTCGAGATACAGAGGCCGGTGATGATTATCGCCAACACCATCAAGGGCAAGGGCATCGATTACATGGAGGACCAGACCGCCTGGCACTACGGTGGGTTGGATGCCGACATGCGTGACCGTGCGCTGGCGTCGATCAGGAAGATGAAGTAGCCCGGTGAAACGGCCCGGGGCTTGGCCCCCGGATTTGTGGAGGAACGACCCATGGCGAAGGCGCAAGGGCTGACCTGGACGGTCGAGGACGCCGACCACATGACCCAGGCCGAGGTCTACGGCGAGGTGCTGACTCAGATAGGGATGCAGAATCCGCGTGTCGTCGCGCTGACGGCCGACCTTGCGAAATCGACCAAGATCGGGCGGTTCGGCGATGTGATTCCCGACCGTTTCTATAACTTCGGGATCGCGGAAGCGAACATGATTGCGGTCGCGTCAGGCATGGCGGAAACGGGCCTGATCCCGGTCGTGTCGACGTTCGCGACTTTCGCGTCGATGAGGGCTGCGGAATTCGTGCGCACCGACCTGTGCTACCAGAAGCGCAACGTCAAGATTATCGCGACGCATTCCGGCACGTCGTTCGGGACCGCCGGTACGACGCACCACTGCACCGAGGACCTGGCGATCATGCGGTCGTTTTCGGGCATGACGGTGATCGCGCCGGCCGACGCTTACGAGACCGGTCGGGCGGTGGCGGCGGCCCTGGAAATGGACGGCCCCGTCTACATCCGGATCGGGCGCGGGTTCGAGCCGCCGCTGCACAATTCGATGGACTTCGACTTCGAGATCGGCCGGGCGATCGAACTGCGCGATGGCACGGACGTCACCGTGATCGCGACCGGCGTGACCGTGCTGCACGCGGTTGATGCGGCGGATCGGGCCCGGGAACAGGGCGTGTCGGTGCGCGTGCTGGACATGCACACGATCAAGCCGCTGGATGTGGACGCAGTAGTTCGGGCGCTCCAGGACACGCGGCGCATCATCACGGTTGAGGACCACTCGACGATCGGTGGGCTGGGGTCCGCAGTGGCCGATGCGATCGCAGCTTCGGGCAAGGGCTGTGCGTTTCGTAAACTGGGCTACCAAGATGAGTTCTCGATTGTGGGCTATCCCGAGGATCTGCTGCACCTGTACAAACTGGACGGGGACGGGATTCTCGAAACGATCGGTCTGATTTTGAAGCAGGACTTCGAACAGGACGATGACTGGGAGGACGAAATCTGACATGGCAGCGCCGCTGGAAGAATTGAGGGCGCGGGTGTTTTTGCGGTCCGCCCTGCCGCTGGTCAAGGTCGTGCTGGCCCAGCGTCCCGGTTACAAGCGCCTGCTGATCCGCGCGAACGGCGTGCTCCAGTTCGCCGCGCGTGACAGCGATCAGGGGGCCTGGGTGGGCATGACGCCCGACGGGATCGATGTCAAGCCGGGGCACCACCCAAAGCCGTCGATTACGCTGACTTTCAAGACGCTGAAGGACCTGAACATGTTCTTCGCCGGTGGCATGGCGCTGCCGGGGATTGCGGGGTTGCGGGGTGTGCCGACTCTGGTGCGGTTCCTGCCCTTCATGCTGAAATTGAAGATTTTGATGCCGACCGCGATGCCGACTGACCCCGACGAGAAGGCGCTGAAGGTCCGGATGCTAATGCAGATGATCGCCAGTGGGTTGTCGCAGTTGAACAAGGGCGGCGATGAAATGCTGGCGCCATACGCCAAGACCAGTCCGGACCGCGTGTTCCAGTTCACGGTCGAGGGCGGTGGCCCGGCGAACTACCTGCGTGTCAAGGCGGGCAACTCGAAGGCCGGTGCGGGTACGTACACACGGCGCCGGCCCTACGTTCACATGATCTTTCGGGACATCGACGCGGCGTTCGAGGTGCTGACGCAGCGGGTCGGGACGGTGGAAGCGGTGCGCGAGGGGTTCCTGCGGGTCGAGGGCGCGATGGAGGGCAGCAAGGACATCGGCGCATTCATGCAGCACCTGGACTCGCTGACGATGGGATGACGGAGGTCGGACATGGGCAATGCCGTGACGTCGGTGCTGGGCCGGTTGGGCATCCTGCCGGCGACGCCTTTGCGGGAATCGATCCGTGCGCACATGCATCTGCACGCGGTGTTGCCGCGGCTGGGTGACCTGGCGCGACTCGATGACGAGGCCGGCAAAATCGTGGCCGGGATGAAGGTCGCGATCGGGTTCCAGGTGCTGGCTGGGCCTCGGGTCGTGCTGCACTTCGCCAACGGCGGCGTTCGTGCAACGCAGGAAGGTGGCGGCAACGTGTGTCTGCTGTTCACGTCCTGCGCGAAACTGAACGCGATGTTCGACGGCGAAAAGGTCACGCCGATCCCGGTCAAGGGCGTACACCGGATTGGCGACTTGAAGAAACTGACACGGCTGACCGACATCCTAACGCGCTACCTGAAGCCGTCGGAGGCGGACATGAAGGGCGTGGCCTTCCGGGCGAAGCACGTTGAGCTGAGCCTGCTGGTTGGGCTGGCGGCGACCGCGGCGATCGCGACGCTGGAACCGAAGGGGCAGCGCATCGCGCACCACATGCCATCGGGGACGATGCTGTACGACATCGGTGGCGGGCCGAAGGCGCACGTCGTCATCGACCACGGCAGAATCATGGCGTACGCGGGCATGATCGACGACCCCACGACGACGATCGAGATCCGCGATGTCGACCTGGCGGTCGCGCTGGTCAAGGGTGAAGTGGACACATTCGCGGCCAACGGGTCGGGCGCGATCCGGGCCAGCGGAGGGTTGTCGCTGGCGGACGAATTCAACACGCTGTTCGACCGGGTCGGGCTGTATCTGGCCTGATGCCGGCTCTGGGAGGTGCGTCATGGAACTGAACCGCTTCGACCAGTCGATGGCGTTGTTTGAGCGCGCGACGAAGGTCATCCCCAGCGGTATTTCCGGTAACAAAAATCCGGCGTTCGCGGTGCCGGGGTCGTTTCCGTATTTCGCGGAATCGGGAAAGGGCTGTCGGTACATCGACGTGGACGGCAACCAGTACATCGATTACCTGGCGGGCTACGGGCCGATCGTGCTGGGCTACAACGACCCGGTGGTGGATGCGGCGGCCGAGGCTCAGCGAAAACTGGGGGCCGCCTTCAACCACCCGACTCCGCGGGCGGTGGAACTGGCCGAAAAACTGGTCGAGATGATCCCGGCGATCGACTGGTGTACGTTCGGCAAGAACGGGTCGGACGTGACGGCCTACGCCATCCAGACTGCGCGCGAGCACACCCAGCGCCGCAAGATCCTGATGGCCGTCGGTGCTTACCACGGGTCGCAGTCCTGGTGTCGTCACGGGTTAGGCGGGCTGATCGATTCGGACTACGAGCACGTGTCGACGTTTACCTGGAATCACGCCGACGAGGTGCGCGATCTGGTCCGCAGGCACGATGGCGACGTCGCCGGCATCATCATCACGCCCTACCACCACCCGGCGTTCGGCGACCAGGTGCTGCCTGCGCCTGGATTCCTGGCGGAACTGCGCCGCATCTGCGACGAGCACGGCGTAGTGTTCATCGTCGACGATGTGCGTGCGGGATTCCGGCTGGACTTGAAGGGGTCACACGAATACTTCGGGTTCACGCCGGACCTGACGTGCTACTGCAAGGCGATGGCGAACGGCTACGCGATCGCGGCGTGCTGCGGGCGGCAAACGTTCAAGAACGCGGCGTCGCGGGTGTTTTTCACGGGCACGTACTACACGTCCGCGGTTGAGCAGGCGGCATCCTTGGCCTGCCTGGACGAACTTCAGCGGACCAACGCCATCGACCACATGATGAAGATGGGCACGATGCTGATGGACGGGCTGAAGCAGACCGCGACGGACAACGGCTTGCAGGTCACGTTGAGCGGTCCCCCGACGCTGCCGTTCATGACGTTTTCCAACGAAACCAATTTCCGCCGCAGCCAGCGCTTCTCGGGTGAAGCGGCGAAACGCGGCGTGCTGCTGCACCCGCACCACAACTGGTTCATCATGCTGGCGCACCAGGAGGCGGACATCCGGCAGACGCTTGAGGTCGCCGACGCGTGCTTCGCCATCGTCAAGAAGGAATTCGGCGAATGACCAGCAGAGTTCCGGCGCGACTCCCCGCGGCGGGTTCGCGCCTGTTCGACCAGCCGCCGACGATGATGCGATCGTGATTGGCACCGATTTCGGCGGAT
>CAZHDQ010000133.1:0-7010 GCA_964531595.1 uncultured Anaeromyxobacteraceae bacterium | reverse complement strand
CCCATCCGTCCGCGTCCGAAATAGGCGATCCTGCTGGAGACTGGATGGGCCTTGGACTGCCGGCAAAGTAACTGGTCCCGGTGCCGGCCACTGTTTCCTGCGGCAATTGGTGTTCGTGGATCTCGTACCCGGTGGAGGTCGCTGCGAGATATTCCATCAGGCTGCGCAATTCGCGAACGTTCCCGGGCCACGAATATTCAACCAGTCGTCGAGACGCCGCCAGATTGAACGCTGGAACCCGCCGCCCCGCGCGGACGCAGGCGCTTTCCAGGAACGTTCGCGCCAGCAATGGA
Organism: uncultured Anaeromyxobacteraceae bacterium; assembly: GCA_964531595.1. Lineage (GTDB taxonomy): Bacteria > Myxococcota_A > UBA9042 > DTJE01 > DTJE01 > DUVQ01. The sequence continues at coordinate 6,717 of CAZHDQ010000133.1, read as the reverse complement.
ATTTCGACTTGGCGTTCGCGCAAGGGTGGTACCGCGACCGACGCCGTGTTCAGGCGGAACAGGAGGTCGCTGCGGAACCTGCCTTCGACCACCTCTTTTTTCAGGTCCCTGTTGGTCGCGGCTACCCAGCGGACATCGATTTGGCGTTCCTTGACGGACCCCAGGCGGCTGACGCGTCGTGTTTCCAGTACTCGCAACAGTTTTGCCTGGATTTGTGGCGAGCATTCCCCGATTTCGTCCAAGAAGACTGTGCCGCCTGCTGCCGACTCCAGCAGGCCGGCCTTGGCCTGGCCGGCACCCGTGAAGGCGCCGGACTCATGCCCAAACAGCTCGTTTTCGACCAGCGTGTCGACAATCGCTGCGCAGTTCACCGTCACCAGTGGCTTTTTCTGCCGCGCCGACCATTCATGAACCGCGCGGGCGACGATTTCCTTGCCCACCCCGGTTTCGCCCTGGATCAGGACCGGTAGGTCAGTACACGCTAGGCTCTCGACCGTATCAAACAGTTGCCGCATCCCCGGGTCCAGGAAATAGACCGGGTTGCCGCCAATCTGGATGGTTCTGACCAGCGAACGCACAGGCGAACTATGACCAAGTGCCGGCTGACGCAGTCTGCGTAGGGCCATGCCGACCAGGCCGCAGGCATCGACGCCGTCCTCCGGATACCGGGCAGTTCCCATCGCCTGGACCGGGGCGATCTCGTGGACAGCGCCGACCAGTCGCTTTACGACCTTTTCGGGGGCGTCCTGGAACCAGAACGCCACGAGCACTGTGTTCACGCCATCCCATCCCAGGATGTCGTCCTTCTGAAGTTCGCTTGCCAGTTTGTCGAAGAAGCGCCCGGCCAGTTTCCCTACCCGACCCTCTATCAATTCAAGCACCAGGACGACCACTTGGCTGCTGGTCGCCCGACACGCATCGGCCCGGCGGTCCAGCTTTTCCTGGAATGCTCTCATGTTCAGCACATTGGACCAGACGGTTCGCGATACGTCGTGGAACGTCAGGGTCGTAGATCCGACCGATACAATGTCTCCATCTGTCAGTTGCACAGGTGCATCGATGAATCTCAGGTTGACCAGGACCGGGCAGTCCTGACTGACGGGAACGATCGTTGCGTGATTGTCCGCGCGACATTTCAAAACGGCATGCTGGCGCGCAACCGCGCTGTCTTGCAGGCGAATGTCCGCGGCCGGATCGGAGCCGATCAGGTGCTCCACCTTGTCGGCCAACTCAACGGTCCTCAACGCGTTCTCTCCGACGACCAGGAAACAGGGCCTCGCCGGCCGGACCGACGACATGTCTGCAGGAACGTTATCTATTTTGGTGGATTCACCGGCACCTACACCCTGGTCAGGGTCGTATGTGTATGTTTCGACAAGTCCGATCGTGCCGCCTCGAACGGAATTGTCGTTGCCGTTTATCGCCGCAAAGACAGATCGGCGATGACTTCTTCTAGCCGATATGCTTAAGTCGGTAATCGGTTTCCCCCCAAACAAACTCGCAGCCTGTTGCCAAACAACCCGCACACAACCGCCGTCCTTGCTACCATCGCCTCAAAGCGGCGAGTTGAACAGCAATAGGTATGCCATTATGTCGAGATTGGCGGCCTCCCGGGTGACAATCCGTTACGCACGTCACGGTTCACTCGGTTCCACCAAGCAGTTATTCTGAGTTGCATCATCCGGGCCACAGCCACAGTCCTACTCGCCAGACCAAAACTTGCCGAAATCAATCACTTGTTGGTTTCATAGGGTAATGAATAAATGCAGGAACTGGGTGCCAAGTCGGCATCCGTGCCGATCCTGCATTCAAATAGGCTGGAAAGGATGGCAACCTTCATGAGGTGTCGATTGACATGTGAGTGAACCCGCTTCCCGAAAGCGGGCCTGGGCCAACGTGCCCGACCTACGGGTCCAGTACGTCGTCCACCGGGCGGCGCAACGCTCTGGCACTGGGTGCGGGCACGCCGCTGGCCAGTCGGAACAGGATGGGCTCGCTCCAGCCTTCAGGGACGTCGAACAGGGCGCGGTAGCGCTGGCGCAACGATCGCAGTGTGGCCTGTTCGGCCGCGGTGAAACTCTCGCCGGTACCCCGCTCCACATGGGCGAAGAGGTACGGCATCATAGCCAAAGGATGGAAAGCCAAACCACGGGCGGTGGCCTCCAGCCAGGCGGCCTCCATGGTTTGTCCTCCGCGCAGGAAGGCAGTCGGGTCGGTCCCCGGCATCGTGACCAGCCCCAACGCCGAGGCTGATGCCACCGCCTTGCGCGAAACCTGCTCCAGCACGCGCCCGCTGCCCATCATCCCCACCAGGCGCATAGCTGCCCAGCGGGACACCACTCGCAGGCCCGCCACGTCGCCGGCCGACATTTCCAGCGTCGCGACATCGATGCCGTCCCGGGTTCGCAGAACCTCCTCGGGGTTCCACCGGATACCGTCCATCAGTTCAGCGTGAAGATCCTTGGACAGGTACGCCACCCGGTCCCCGGCCCCCAGGATCTGCCCGGCCTCCTCCAGGGCGTCAGGGTGCGTCACCCACTGCAGGCGCGCCCCGTGGGCCGCCACCGCTGCCTCCAGGGCCGCCGCGTCCGCCGGGTCCAGCGGCATCCGAGGCCCCCTCTGGCGGTTCGTAGCCCGCTCTGGCACGGCTTCAAGGCGCGACGATACTCGCTTGGAACCTCGCGTCTCGAAGGCAATTTCGCAGGCCAGCAGCGGGTCGGCAGGATCCGGGAACGGTATCACGACCGCCTCGAAGCCCATGCCGGCAGCGGCCTCCACAACGTTTTCGGCCGCCGCCCCAATGGCCAAATGGGCGGCCCCGTGGCCGAAGTCCAGAATTCCTCCGGAAAGTTCGGGATCTCGCCGGCACTGGAGGCGCCCGTTCCTGTATCGGAAGCGCCATGCCTGCCCGTTGTGAGGCGAGGGGGCCAGAATGGCATACGACACCAAAGACCGTACGGCCTCGGGCGACAAGGTCGCGGATTGCACCAGCGGTCCCACCGTGGGCGAGTGGAGCGCCTCGTCACATGCCTCCACGCCCAGGGGGGACGATTCCTGGTTGATCGCTGTGCTGTTGCCGTCCCTCAATATCTCGTCCAGGTCCATGTACCAGCGTCCGGACTCCCGCAGTTCGTCCAGCAGGATCTTTCGCGCCACGTGGGCCCCTTGGGCACCGCCCAGGGCAACCTCAGACGCGATCTGAGGGAAGCTGGTAAGGGTTTGGTCCATTTCCACCAGGGAGGCCAGCGTCCGTGGCGACAGGTTTTCTTCGCCCAGGATGCGCAGCACGTACGGGACCTTGTCGGACCCCTGGAGCCCCCGCATGGCGGTCGCGTCCAGGTCCCCGGCCAGGCCGTGGAACAAAGGCCGCGCTGGTTCCGTGTCGAAGCGCTCAACGTCCATCATTCCCCGATCATCGGTGGACATCAGGACCGGAATCCCCAGTTCCCGAGCCCGTTCGCGGCACCGGACCTTGGTGGGAAGGTCGTCGCACTCATCGAACAGGATGTCCAATTTCCCGCAGGAATGTGTCCAGTGTGTCGTCGTCGATGCGCACCGGGAATACTCGGACTGGCAAAAACGGGTTCAGGACCGCGATTTGCCTGGCTGCCAGGACCGCCTTGTTGCACCCCAGGTCCAGCACCCCGGCACGCAGGCGGTTCAGGTTGGAAACGCCCAAACTGTCCGGGTCCGCCAACCGCAGTTCACCGCCGACCCCTTCCAGGGCCAGGGTCAGGGCCACAGCGTTTCCCACCGACTGCCCGATGATGCCGATGCGGGCCCGGCCCAGGCGCTCCTGCTCCTCGGCGTTGATTTTGTAGCGATTCCGGTTCGTGCGCAGTTCAGCGAAGTCCTTCGGGGCGAGCAGATGCACCAAAGACCCTGACCACGGATAAAAGACCCAGACCCCGCACAGCGCCGAATCTCGCCCGTCCAGCCATTGCTGGGCGGCCGCCTCGCGATCGGCGACCGCGAATCGTCGGTCGGGCTCCCGGGACTCGGCTATGTCCGCCAATTGGTCTTGGAACGTGTCCAGCACGCGCACCACTTGGCCAGATCGCAGTAGGGCTTCCAAAGCCGCGCGGTCGGTCCCAGTCCCAGGGTCCATCACCACCGCCGCGGACTCGGCCGTCGCTTTTGATGTGCCTTGCGTTGCCAGTGCTTTCAGGGTCTCGAGCGTGTCCTGGTCCATCGGGAACCTCCATAGTGAGAAAAGACGGATCGCTATCGTCCCTCGGGCAAGACAAATGGCAGGCTGGCCAGAAACTCGGAGCCCTGCTGCCCGGAGGGCGCCAGTTCCAGCGTTCCCCGGTGCAGTGCCATGATCTCTCGCGAGATGGCCAGGCCCAGGCCGGTGCCGGACCCCGGAGCTTTCGTGGTGAAGAACGGCGTGAAGACCCGTCGACGTGCCTCTGGTGCGATGCCTGGGCCGTCGTCACGCACGCGGATGCGCACCTGGTCCTCCGCCCGGTCGGTCGTGACCCACACGTTGCCGCCGCCCGGACCAAGGGCGTCCATGGCGTTGCTCACCAGGTTCATCACCACCTGCCCAAGTAGGTCCGGATGGCATAAGACAGGTTCATTCCAAGCATAATGGCGGTGAACCCTTAGATTCGTTTCCGAGTCCAGCCTGTACTGCAGGATTTCAAGCACCGCGTCCACGATTTCCTGCGGTCGGGCCACCTGCAACTCGGGTCGTCCCTCGCCGTGCCGGGTCACGCGGCGGAAGGCATCGATGACCCGGTGGATTCGCTGGCCTGATTGCTCGACGGCGTGCAACAGTGCCTCGCAGGATGACATGTCATCGGTGGTCCGGGCGCCTTTGCTCATGCGGGCAATGGCCTTTCGCAGGGGCGGCACCGAGTTCACGATGGCGTTGACCGGATTCAGCACCTCGTGGGCGATACCCGCCGAAATCACACCCAGGCTGGCCTGCTGCTCGCTGCGCAACAGGCTCAGGGTCAGGGACTGGATGCGGAAATGCGCGTCCACCCTAGCCAGCAACTCCGGCATGGCGAAGGGCTTCACGACAAAGTCGTCCGCCCCGGCCCTGAACCCCTCTACAACGGCATTGGTTCCGTGCTGGGCCGTCAGCATGATCACCGGGATGCTGCGGGTAGTCGTATCCCCCTTCAGGCGGCGGCACATCTCCAAGCCGTCCATTCGGGGCATCATCACGTCTGACACGATCACATCCGGCAGTTCTTTGCGTGCCAGTGCCAGGCCTTCGAGGCCGTCTGGGCAAGCCAAGACTTGGTACCGGCGCGACAGCACCTTGGACAGGAACTCGCGCATATGGGAGTTGTCCTCGACCAGCAGGACCCGCCCCACGAGCCCAGTGCCGTCTTCCTCTGCGGGCACCACGGGTACATGGTCCTCGGCGACGTTTGCCATCTCCTGCGTGGCGAGATCCAGGTCCAACAGGGTGTCGGAGAGGGTCGACAATGCCTTGCCGCCCAAGCCGCTTGATCGCGGCGGCGCATCATTGGAACACAGTGGCAGGCGAAGCCGGAAGGTGGACCCTTGTCCTTCCACGCTGTCCAGTTCCACCACTCCGCCGTGTAGGGACGCGATGTCCTTCACCATGGCAAGGCCGATGCCACTGCCATCGACGACGCGCCCTCGGGCGTCGTTGGCCCGCTGGAATCGTTCGAATATACGCAGTTGTTCCCGTTCAGGGATGCCCGGTCCGGTATCTTCTACTTCGATCAGCACTTGGTCATTGTGGAGGGCCAGACGAATCGTGACACGGTCACCCGGATCGACGTACTTGATGGCGTTCACAACCAGGTTTCCCAGGGCGCGTCGGATCAGCTTCGGGTCCATGCGGGCCTGAACCTTGCGCCGGGGCCGCCGGCACTCCAGACACACTTTTCGGTGGTCGGCCAGAGGCCTCAAGGAATCTGCTAGATCCTGTACGAAGGCGCCCAGATCCATCTCCTCGGGGTTAACAGGGACCCGCCCCCCGTCCAGCCTAGAGAAGTCCAGGATCTCGTTGACCAAGCGCAGTAGGGACTGGGCGTTAGCCCGCACCATGTGCAGGGGCGCCAGTTCATCCGTTGCGTTGCGGGCCTTCAGGCGGGCCTCCAAATCGTCCATTGGGGTCAGGATCATGGTCAGGGGGGTCTTCAGTTCGTGGCTGACATTGGTGAAGAACTCGCTACGGGCCTGGTCCGACCGCTCCAGGCGGACCACAGTGTCTTCCAGTTGGCCCCGGGCCTGTTCAAGTTCCGCAGTGCGCTCCCTCACGCGCAGTTCCAGATGGTCGCGCAGGTCGCGGATGACGTTGACCGAGATGGCGTTGTCAACCGCGACGGCCAGGGCGTCCGCGATGGCCCCCAGCAGCATCGAGTTGAAGTCGGCAGATGGTCCAGCGGCCAGCGCCAGCACTCCCAGCAGGCGATCTTTGCTGAGTAGAGGCAGTATCGTCCAGCGGCCCAGTGTGGTCATTCGCAGGGCCTTTTCGTCTGCGTCCGCCGGGTCGTCCTTGACCCAGGCTCGCATCCGTGACTGCAGATCGCTCATATCATCCGGGTGGACTCGGGTGGTAGCCGCCGGGCGGTATGGCTCTTGGTCGCCATTGCCCAATAGTACGGCGACCGGAATCTCACTCAACTGGTCAGAAATAACTGCCGCAGCGTCCCCAACCAGGCGCTCCAAATCCAGCTTGCTGGCCGAGGCCCTGGCAAGTGAGTTGAGGACGGAAAGGTCTCGCAC
>CAZHDQ010000132.1:0-7011 GCA_964531595.1 uncultured Anaeromyxobacteraceae bacterium | reverse complement strand
TGGCTACTGGTTGAGGAAGCAGCACAATGGCTATGTGGACACCTTCGCATGGAACAAGGATTCCGGCGATTTCTCCGATGACATATCCATGTATCCAATACGCAACATAACTATTGGTACGGATATTGTTATCCGGTTCCCGGCTTATACCGGGCACATAGTGGGTGATACATGGTCATTTACACAGGAAGCGATTTATGGTCTGAAGATAGCTGATAAGGACGGGAACGTCTACGTCAAGGCGGGGAACGGTGTCTTCACCGTTGGTGACAGCCTCCGATCTTCCCCGGGGGCAGTGCTCACGGCGAACCTGTCGCCGCTGGTCTGTTCGAGGATCTGGTGCTACTGGGTTGGCGGTTTCGAGGAGATCGAGTTCGTGTTCCGCAAGCCCTGAAACTGCATTAAACGGGAGGGATTCCGGTGGATGGTTCGCGCCAAAAGGACAAGCCTATCGTGCTGGTCGCACTGGGTGGCCACGCGTTCATGCAACGCGGCGAGAAGGGCACGATTGGCGAGCAGGAACGAAACGCCGCCCAGATCTGCCGCAAGTTACAGACGCTAATCGACCGCGACTATCAATTGGTAATTACGCACGGCAACGGGCCACAGGTCGGCAACCTGCTGCTGCTGAACGAGGCGTCGGACGGGTCGGTGCCGGTGATGCCACTGGACGTTTTGGTGGCCCAGACCGAGGGTAGCCTGGGCTACTTCATGCAGCAGGCGATGCTAAACGAACTGCGGCGACGCCAAATCCACCGCTACGTCGTGACCGTGATCACGCAGGTGCTGGTAGACCCCGAGGACGAGGCGTTCCAGCATCCCACCAAGCCGGTCGGGCCGTTCCTTACACGCGAGGAGGCCGAACGACGTCGCGACGAACTGAAGTGGGCTATCGTCGACGATTCGGGCCGCGGGTGGCGACGCGTGGTCCCGTCCCCGAAGCCGCTCAAGATCGTCCAACGCCACATGATCCGCGAATCGGCCCTGGCCGGGAATATCGTGATCGCCTGCGGCGGTGGCGGCATCCCGATCATCAAAAAGCCTGACGATTCGTACGAGGGGGTCGAGGCGGTAATCGACAAGGACCTGTCGTCGTCGATCCTCGCCGGCCAGATCGGAGCGGAACTGTTGGTGATCCTGACCGAAGTGCCCCAGATTTACACGCATTTTGGCCAACCTGACCAGGAGGCACTGTCCGCGATCACCAGCGAGGGACTGATGGAACTCTACCGTGCAGGCGATTTCCCGGCGGGCAGCATGGGACCCAAAGTCCTGGCGGTCTGCCAGTTCTTGGAGCGCGGCGGTAAGAGGGCCATTATCACAAATCCCGAGTCGCTGGAGGACGCTCTACGGGGACGGGGCGGCACTCATGTAATCGGGGCCTGCTGATCGCGAAGCTGCTGCACCGCTTGCCCGCTCTGGGCATCTAACCGACGATCCGGGTGACCATCAGCACCACGCCCACCACCGCGATCGCGACGCTGATCGCCGGCACCACGCGCGACACGACCCAATCCCGTCGGCGGGCCAACAGCACCAGGGGCAGCAAGACGGCCAGAACCATCACCTGGCCGGCCTCGACACCCACGTTGAACAGCAGCAACGCGGACACCAGATGCGCCTGGGCCAGCCCGGCCTCGGCCAACGCGCTGGCGAACCCGAAGCCATGTACCAATCCCAGAATGAATGTGATGCGCCAGCGCCCCTTGGGTTCCTTGAGGAACAGGTTCTCGATGCCTACGTAGGCGATCGTCGCGCCGATCAACGGCTCCACGAAGGCGGAACCGGGACTCCAGATGCCCAGCGCCGCCACCGCCAGCGTGATCGAATGGGCCACCGTGAACGCCGTAACGGTGCCCAGCAAAGACCGGAATGTCCCGCCCAGCAAGATCAGCCCGAACAGAAAGATCAGGTGGTCCCATCCCATGAGGATGTGTTCAACTCCCAGGGACAGGAACGACCATGACACCCAACTAGTCGCACCCGGCGCGATCACGAGGGATGGGTTGGCCCGTGCCAAGACCTCGGTCCGCGACCCGGCTTCGTCGGTGACGGCGGCTAGGTGACGGTGGTCCGGGTCGAGCAGCGACAGGAAACCCAGTTGAACGCGAATCGGCGCATCGCCTCCCGGGCAGCGCCACCGGACGCGGACGACGACCTGCCCCGGTTGCGCGGGCTGCAACGGCTCTTCGATGGCGCCGGCACAAGGTGTACCGCCTCGGGTGACGTCGACTCGCGACGCCAAAACATCCCGCAGTTCCGCATCGTCCAGGTCGTCTTGCACGTCTGCGGATTCAGGCAAGCCCGCCGCCACGTGAGACAGGTGATGCCGCAGGAACACCATCTCGCCAGTCAGTTCCCGCCCGTTTGCCCGCCAGATACTGCGGGACAAGGTGGTCTTCTCGCGGCTCATGCCCGCGACGATACCCTGGTGGGCGTGGGCCGCCGCGGGTACGGCCAGGACGAAGGCAAAAACCGCCATACTCAGATTCGCAACGTTGCGGTTCATGGGGCCCCCTGGTCCGTAAGCGCCTCGTCCAGAGTCACATCGCACACGATCGGGTTGTGGTCAAAATGCAGGAAGTCCGCGACATCGGGATGTCCGGGCGTGACCCCAGCGGCCCAGCAGGATCCGGCCCCGGCGTCCGTGATCACGTAGTCGATGTTGAAGAACCCGGCATATGTAGGCGCGGCGTCCGCGCCCATATCGTTGACGAACCTGAACGGCAGCCCCGGGCCCGCGAAGTCCAGCAACCGGGCCGCGCTGGCGTCCGCCTCGGCCATCCGCCCAGGGTCAGTGTTGAAATCACCCAGGACCAAGTTGCGATCGCCGTTCGCCCCGGGCATCCCATCCCCCAGCCCCAGGTCCAAGAAGATCTGTTCGATCTGTTTGGCGCGGCAAGCATGGTCGTCCTGTGCGATGCCCGACGAACCGTGGATGTTGACCAGCGTCAAAGTCCCGCCACCGTCCCACATGTCGATCACACCGCGGCCGACGCGGCACCCCTTGGAGCACCCCTGGATGCGAGACCCCACCATGCCTTCCAGGCACAAGTCGGCATCACAGCCACGGAAACGGCCCAGCCGTCGGTTTACTGCGGCACACTTGTCGGGCATTCCCGGATGGCACATGACCTGCCAGCCCTCGCCCAGGATCATCTGGGCGACCGTCGGCATGCCCTCGGTCCAGCCGTCGCAGACAAATCCGGTCCACGCGTCCTGGGGGATGTCCGCGCACTCGCCTGGGTGAAAGATTTCCTGGAACCCAATGACGTCGGGCCGAGTCGCGGCCAACCAAGCGCGGGCGCGGTCAATCGCCGGCACCCACGCCAACCCGTTGCCGTAATACTCGTCCACCAATTCTGCTTGATCCTTGCCGAAATCGCCCGGTCCCGCCGACGGGTCGTACATCCCCGACGTGCCGGTGTTGAACGTCACGACCCGGATCGCACGCCCGGGTGCAGGCGTTGCCAGCCTGGCCCCCGAATTAAAGTCCAAAAACAGCCGGTGTCCGTCGGCCGCGGTGTCGTAGCGCGTCGCATCGAACCGCGTTTTCAAGAATGGATTGTCGAATCGCCAACCCCACCGTAGCGGGATCTCGGCACCGTCCACGATCAAAGGATCGTGCCACGAAAACGTCACGGTCCCGCGTCCGGGGGCTTGGTACGTCACCGCAAACCCGTCATCGAACCCATCGTCATCACCATCGGCCACCGGTTCGGCCTGAACATCGGCCGCCGTCAGCGCCGACCGGAATGCCTCGAACGACCCCCACTCGTCGACATCGCCAATCTGCACAACCCAGGCGTTCTGCGCCCCATCGGCTACCAGGTCGAACGGCAGACCGCCATTTTCGAACACCTCGGGCTGCCCCTCGCGCCAGTGCGTCGGCCGGTGTGACCACAGCCCGACGTAGCCGCCGTCCTTTCGACCAAGCGTCCACTGGCCCTCCTGGACGACCTCGTCGAAGTGGGCGTGGGGGAAATAAGCGTGCGTCTCGTCGCGGTAGTCGAACTGATCCAACCCCAGTGGCTTCGCCATGAACTGCGGCGCGTACAGGATCACCGCCACATCCCTATGCTGGCCAATACGCGGCAGCGCGCCGTCGCCGGTCCAGTACCCCGACCCATTTTCGTCCGATTTCTGCCAGTCCCACGTGTCCGGCATCGGGCTCCCCTCGGCCACCGGCAGCTTCCCCGGCAGCATCGTGAAGACCACCGCCGACTCGGACAGAGTCGCCTGCCACGCATGGACCTGCATCGCCATGCTGCCCTTTCGGTAGTCTTGGGCGCTGGAAAGCATCGCGTGCGGCGTCCTGAACGTCTTCGTGTGGACCTCGGAGATCAGCCCCGAGTTGATGACACGCCAAAACGCCTGATACAGGGGGAAAATGTCTTGCATCAGGGCATCGACCGGTTGCGTCAGGTCCAGGATACCCGCAATCAGCGACACCGAACTCAACTGCCCCTGCCACAGGTCATAGCGCGTCGCGACGTCCAGGGTGACCGGCAGGATCGGCCAGGATGTCATGCCGCCCATCGACCACCAGAGCGGCAGGTTCGCCTCGTCGTAGGCCAGTCCGTAGGGCGGGTCCTGCACCGGGTCATCCCAGGCAGTCGGTGGCGTCTCGGGTAACGGCAGGTTCATGCGCTCGCGGTCCTCGAAGGGGGCGTCGTGTCGGGCCACCGCGCGAATCGCGTAGGGCATCGCATACTTTTCGGACCGCGCGAAAAGCACCGTTGAACCTGGCGCAGGGTCCGCCCAATCAATGACGGTGTCGTCGAAGAACAGCTTGGTCGCCCAAAACGTGTCCTGTTTGACCGCCGCCGGCTTGTCCTTGATGTACGAGCGCCCGTGGGTGACGCCGAAATTACCCCGGTGTATGTGCAACGCAACGTCCAGCCAAAACAGGTCCAGCACCATCGCGGCCCGGTGAACGATTTCGGCGTCCTTCGACCACTCAATCAACGAGATCAAGGGGTTCATGTCCCAGTTGTAGTACACGTCCGAGTGCCACTCGGAAAAGCCCCAGCGTGCGCGCTCTTGCAGCCATTTCATGATCTCGGCCCGCGCCCGGTCCCGGTGCCATGAGCCCGTCTGCCCGGTGACCGCGAATGTTTCGTCGGGAAACCGTTGTCCCATCAGAAACTCGACGGTCCGAAAGATCAGGATGTGGTTTTCGGACCAGTACCACATGTTGTCGACGACTGGTTCTTCGTTGAAAGTACGGTCGGGCGTCGGGTCCGAGTACCAGTACTTGAACGACAGCAGCGCTTCCTCGATCCGAGCACGCAGGGTCAACGGCAGCGCCGGGTGGTCGCCGACCGCGTACAGCAGATTGACCAGGCGCGTCGCATCAAAATCCGACGTGTCCTTAAGACGGTACATCTTCTCGAACACCCCATCGAACGCATCTTCGGCCACCGCGTCCGCCGGAACGTCAGGAAAGCCCAGACGCTGCGCGCAGGCCAAGTGCGCCAGTAGGTGCATCGAGTCGCGACCATTGAACGGGATCGCGCATGCATGGGTCAGGAAATCCGCCTGGCGCGCCCGCTGCCAGTCCGGAATACCGGCGGGCACCGGGTCCAGGTCCGGCGGCGGAAGATCGGGATCGACATCGGCGGCATCCGGGTCCGTCGCATCCGTAGCGTCGGTCGTGTCCGCGGCATCCGTCGCGTCGGTCGCTTCACCCGCAGCATCCCCGCTACCCGTGTCCGCCGCCGCGTCCTGCAGGCCGGCATCGGGTAACTCAGCCACGTCAACCGGGTCCAGTGCGTCGGCTCGTGCGGGACCACTGTCGTCACAGGCGGCCAGGAACAAGACAGCCACGATCAGGACCGGGAATCCGGCGCGGCGCAACGATCGGGACATGGAGACCTCCGAAAATCGAACCGCGCAAGGATAACATTTGGAACGAATGCGGGGGCATGGATTAGGACAGACCACGGTCCCGCACCTGCTACGGACGAAGCCAAGCGAAGCAGGGGTCAGCGCAAGGAAGCAAGGCGATTCGCGCACAGGCATAGCGCCGCTACGACGAGCACAAATTAGGTGAAGGTGACGCCGCGATGACCTCTGGTTTGCGAAGGCGAATCCCGGCAAGGTGGTTTCTGGGCAAGGTTCGTATTCGGGCGACTACTTCATCAGGTAGTCCAGGGCACTCCCCAGCGAACCGTAGGCGCCATCGGACCAGTAGAATGCCATGTTGTCGCCGTCCAGCATGATGCTGTAGGGAATCCCCTGGAAGCCATAGGGGTAGATGTTTGCCATCACGGTGTCCCAGCCCGGGTCGAAGAACACGCGCGACGGGTCGATGTTCTTGGCCTCGGCATACGCCAAGCATTCGGCCGGGTCCGGCGCGGCGCCATTCGCGTCCTCGCCGATCACGACCCAGAGGTCCAGTGTGTCGGGGTTTTTGGCTCGGTAATCCTCGGCTATGGGTACGAATTCCGAACACGCGGGGCACCAGACAGTGACCAGCACGATCCACATCGCCTTCGTCTGCCCACACAGATCGTGGAGCCGGCGCGTCTCACCGTTGCAGTTGGTCAGTTCGAAGTCCGCGATGTTGTCGTCGAGCAGGTCGCCGGTCCCCGCGGCAACGCACGCCGGTTCGGGCACCGCCAGTCGCACATCCTCGGCACCGACCGCGTATTCCGACAGGCAGGCCAATGGCCGGCCACCAAGCAGCGTCGTCTTCCAGTCCGTCGCGATCGCGGCTTCCTGGAACGTCAGGTCTCGCAGCACGCCCTCGAATTCACCGACGGCCCCTGACATCTTCGTGATTTCCAACGTCCCCGACGTGGCGAGCATCCGGCGCGCGCACTCCTCGGTGGTGCATTCGTCGAACAGGCTGACGCAGATCGCGCAGTTCATGTATGAGTCGACCGTGAACGGGTACACGCCCGGCCCCTGGGGCCCGTCGTAGCCCTTGAACTGACGGAGCTCCAGCCGGAGAGCACTCATCGGAAATCCCTCGGCCGTCGCGTCCTGATAGAAAAGCTCGCCGCG
>CAZHDQ010000131.1:0-7057 GCA_964531595.1 uncultured Anaeromyxobacteraceae bacterium | reverse complement strand
CCTGGAATGCCAACGGGCACGTTTCTCGGCCCCAATTCGGAGCACCGTTCATGAGCGCGACACCATGGAAACGCGAAACGGCACGACGCCGGACGTTCGCGATCATCTCCCACCCGGACGCGGGCAAAACAACGCTGACCGAGAAACTGCTGATGTACGGTGGCGCCATCCATCTGGCCGGCGCGGTCAAACAGCGCGGTGGCGCCCGCAAGACGGCCAGTGACTGGATGGAGATCGAGCGGCAGCGCGGAATTTCGATATCGACCAGCGTGTTGCAGTTTGAATACCAGGGGTGTTGCGTCAACCTGCTGGACACTCCAGGCCACAACGATTTTAGCGAGGACACCTATCGCACCTTGTCGGCCGTGGACGCAGCGATCTTGTTGATCGATTCGGCCAAGGGCGTCGAGGCCCAGACCGAGCGGCTGTTTCACGTATGTCGGCAGCGCGGCATCCCGATCGCGACCTTCGTTAACAAGATGGACCGTTTTGGGCGCGATTCGCTGGAATTGCTGGACGAGGTCGAGCGGTTGCTGGATCTGCCGTGCAGCCCGGCGAACTGGCCTATCGGTGCGGGTCCTGAATTCGCCGGCGTGTTCGATCTGGCCTCGCGGCGTTCGCTGCTGTTCACAGCGGTGAAAGCAGACCAGCCGGCACCGATGCGTGCGTTGGATGGCATGGGCGACGACCTTGCGCGAGTGGTTGGGGAACGAGTAGTGGCACGACTGCGCGACGACGTGTCGCTGGTGGACGATGCGGGACACGACTTCGACCGCGAGCGCTTCCTGAGTGGGCACTTATCGCCGGTTTTTTTCGGCAGCGCGATGAACAATTTCGGCATCGAGCCGTTCCTGGATCGGGTCGTAGATCTGTTCCCGCCGCCTGGGCCGCGCGATGCTCTGCCAGAACCGGTGGACCCGAACGACCCGCGATTTTCAGCGTTCGTTTTCAAGGTCCAGGCGAATATGGACCCGCGCCATCGTGACCGGATCGCGTTCGCGCGCGTGTGCTCGGGGCGGTTCGTCCGCGGTATGGAAGCCCGGCATGTCCGCACCGGTCGGACGCTGACGCTGAACCGGTCGGTCCAGTTCCTGGGGCAGGAACGTGAATTGGTCGAGGAGGCCTATCCTGGTGATATCATTGGGTTGTGGGACCCCGGTATTCTGCGAATCGGCGATTCGCTTTGCGAGGGTGAGTCGATTGAATACCAGGGCGTACCGCGCTTTTCGCCCGAGCACTTCGTGAGGGTCAGGATGATGGACCCGTCGCGGCGCAAGCAGTTGAAGGCTGGTCTGGAGCAGTTGTCAGAAGAAGGTGCCGTGCAATTGTATTTTGACCTGGGAAGGATGGGGCGAGACCCGGTGCTGGGGGCCATTGGCCCGCTTCAGTTCGACGTAACGCGCCAGCGTCTGAAGAGCGAGTACAACGTTGACATCGAGTTCGACCCGATGGCCTACCGGTACGCACGCTGGGTCGAAGGCGAGGGGTTGAACCCGGACCGTTTCGAGCGCCCGCCACGAACATCGTGCCTGACCGATGTCGAGGGACGCTACTTGGTGCTGTTCGCTGGTGACTGGGACCTGCGCACTGCGCTGAAGGACCACCCAGATCTCAACTTCATCGCTGCGGTCCAGCCCGGTCGAAGCGTGCGGGCACCAGGCGCGCGTTGACAGGTTTCAAGGCCGGGCCCGTCGTTTTGGGGGAATCCAGCTACCGACCGGCGCAAAACGGCTTGCGGTAAGGGTAGAAACGCGGGTTCCACTGGGCGTGGCGGACGATCCGTTCGATTGCGTCGTCTTCTAATAGGCGTCCCAGTCCACTGTCCCGGGCCTCGCGGGCGACCGCCATAGCGACCTGCGCCGACACCTCGCGGATGTTTTCCATCTTTGGCAACAGCCAGCCCGCGGCTTCCTGCTCGGGCGTGACCATCGCAGACAGGGCGTGTGCGCCGGCTGCGAACATCGCGTCGGTAACCCGAGGCGATCCAGAAACGATCGCACCCAGGCCGACGCCGGGGAATATGAACAGGTTGTTGCACTGGGCGATGCCCTGCATGCCGTTCGCCGTCTGGAGCGGGGCAAACGGGCTGCCAGTCGCCATCAAGAAATGTCCGTTCGTGGCCTTAGACACGGCCTCCGGGACGCACTCGACCTTGGATGTCGGGTTCGACAGCGCCATGATGACAGGTTGCGGGTCGTTTGCAGCCATCTGGCCCAGCACCGCGTCGTCGAACAACCCGGTGCGCGCGGTCACGCCGATCAGCACGTTCGGTTTCGCGTTGCGCAGCACGTCCATCATGTCGATGCGGTTCGGATCGGCCAGTTTCCAGCCGGAAACGATGTCGCGCGGCAGGGCGTACGGCCGCTGCTGCGGCTCCAGCGTCGGGTCGTCGGCCACCAGCAGGCCCTGCTTGTCCATCGGGAAGATCTGGCGGCGCGCTTCCTCGTCGGATAGCCCCTCGGCAACCATCGCGGCGCGGATGTTGTCCGAAATGCCGCTGCCGGCCTCACCCATGCCAACGATGGCGTAGCGCATGTCCTTCAAGGCCACGCCCTTGATCCGTGCTGCCGTCGTCAGCGCCGCCAGGCCGGTCGCGCCGGTCCCCTGGATGTCATCGTTGAACGACAATGTGCGATCCCGGTATCGGGCCAGCAGGTCGAACGCGTGGTGTTTGGCGAAATCCTCCCACTGCAGCAGCGCGCCGGGGAAGTTTCGCTGCACGGCGACCACGAATTGTTCGATGAAGTCGTAGTACGCTTCGCCTTGCAGTCTGGGGTGTCGCCGTCCCAGGTACATCGGGTCGTTCAACAGGCGCTCGTTGTTCGTGCCGACATCGATACACATCGGCATGCAAACGGCCGGGTGAAGGCACCCTGCGGCCACGTAAAGGCAGACCTTGCCGATGCTGATGCCCATGCCGTCGGAACCCAGATCGCCCAAGCCCAGGATGCGCTCGCCGTCAGTGACGACGATCAGGCGCACGTCGGGCAGCGACACGTTTGAGCAGATGCGGTCGATCGCGGAGAGGTTATCCGGGTGGATATAGAGCCCGCGGGATCTCCGCTGAATGTGGCTCAGTTGCATGCAGGCTTGGCCGACTGTTGGCGTGTAGACAATCGGGATCATCTCGACCAGGTTGTCCAGCAGCAGACGGTAGAAAACCGTCGCATTTCGGTTCAGCAGTTCCATCAGGAAGATGTAGCGTTCCAGATCATCTTCCTTGCGACGGTACATTTCGAGGGCGCGCTCGACCTGCCCGTACAGATCCTCCATGCCCCAGGGGAGGCAACCCATCAGGTCGAAGGCGACGCGTTCCTCGCGGGTGAATGACGGCCCCTTGTTCAGCAGGTGGCTGTTCAGCAACTGACGTCCGGTAGCGTAGACTTCGTAATATTCCTCGCCGGTAATTGGATCGATTTTGAAATCGAAAAGCTTCATAAAATTAAGCCTCCACTGACGAGTAAGGTGCTGGTCACCGGAGCCATTATAGGTAGGCACACGTCGGACTGATAGGGAAAAGTGGCCGGAAACAGGCGAAGGGGCGGGGGTGGTGCACCGCAAGTTCGCGGGTGTTTGGCCTAGTAGACCCGAGGATCTGGCCTTGTTCCCGTGTGGAAATATCGCGCCGGGTCCTACCCAAGCCGTGCTGCCGCGTTTTTTACCGGAAGTCCTCGGGCTTGGGACCCGATGCGTTCCAGTGGATTGGCGCGTCGTCTAGCATGGTCTGGGGGAAGAAATCGCAGGTGTTGAACGCCAGACATGCGTCGTCGACCAGCATCTGGCCGTCGGACGTCAGGAACAGCGTCAACTGGTTCTCGACGTAGTTCTTGATGTTGAACTTGTAACGAGGGTCGCTGAATTCCACACCATGTGCGCCCAGCGGGAATGTGTACGGCAGTCGCAGGGCCAGGTGGCCGCTGACATTGACACCGTCGGCCCTGAGCGCCCGCGTCGGCGGTTGGTATCCCGGCACGTTAGGTTCGCCGAATTCGTTGTACCCCTGATCGGTGTCGTCTGGGTCCGCGTGCAGCGGCAGCGCACCACCCGGGTTAGTTTCAAAGTCCTTGGAAAACTCGTCAGTCCAGCGGGCGTCCTTGATGATGGAAGTTTTGTCCTTGTTCCAGTCGGCGAACGTCAACTCGTGGGGGCCTTCGCTGAAATGCCGGCGGAAGATCTCGACGCCCTCGGGGACGTAGGCCTGGAGCAGCAGGTCGTTGCGCGTAACCCCAGGCCCGCTGTAGTCCAGGATACCTGCGCCTCGGGCCAGCGCCAGACTGGTGCTGATTGCAACGTTCGGGTCGCCGATTGCGTGATAGATGATCATGTTGCCGTGCGGGTACTTGCACACGCCGTCGGGGCAGGTCCCCTCGTCGTAGCCGCAGCCGCATCCCAGCGCCGCGCGGTCAGCATAGTGACGCGAGTACGCGATGGGGTCGGCCTTCTCGACGATGAAGGCCGCGACCGAAAGCAATTTGCGGAAGTCCGGCGTATTGCTCGCCCGCCCGAACCCAGTCGCAATGGCAACCAGTGGCGAACCCGCGGAGTACACGGCGCCTTGGAATGTCACAGGGGTCTCGAACGTGTTGATTACCGCCTTGGGTTTCGCGGTTTCCATGGCCTCATCGTCGACCCAACCTGCGTAGATTGCGACTTCAACGGCGTCTCCGAACAGAAGTGACCGCTCGGCTATCGGCGTGGCGCACTCGGCCGGGCCGGTGGGAGCGCCCTGGTCATCGACTGTCACCGTCCACGAGCCGGGGGCGCAGGACACCGGTACGGGCTGAGTGTCCCCGTCCTTCAAGCCCAGTAGTGGGCGCTTCTCCATCGCCGATGTTCCGTCGGCTGGAAGACTGATTCGCCACCCGCGCCACTTTGCACATTCAGGGGCGTTCCAGCGCTCGATGTGCAACTGGCAGTCGGCCTTTTCCAGCCGGCAGGCCTTGTCACCCTCGCAATTCGGCTGCGGGGCAGCGTTCGTCGGTAGTGGCATGCGGAACGACCGGCGCACCTCTCCGTTGCTCAGGTTACGGACCACGACGGTGTCGCCCGGTTTGATCTCGTTAGTCCGGGCAAACGGGTAGTAGTGGTCGCGGTTCGGGTCGCGGTCCTTGCCATCCTCGACACGGTAGTATTCGCGGTGCAGGTCATTGATGATCCAGGCGATTTCGATAGACCCGTCGTCCATCGGAGTGAAGGTGACGAACGGGCCCATCATGGACATCAGGACCGCCTCGGGGACCCCAGGGTTGGTCGAACGGATACCGACGTGGATCAGGCCGCCGCCACCCGCAATGGGAGTGGATGCAGGGATCGCCGGCTCGACCGCGGTCAACACCTGGCTGATTATCGCACCCATCGACTGGCCCCAGACCGGGTAGCCCGTGTTGACCGCGGTGCCCATGTCAGGCACGCCGTCGCCGTTAAAGTCGCCCATCAGGTCGTCGGCGATCCCGTTTTCGTTGCTATCTGCGGCCCACTTGCGCCCCTCGCCGAACGACCGCAGCACGCGGATCCACTGCATATGGTCGACCACGCCTTGGCGCACCATGTCGCGCATGTGGAACACGTCCCAGGACCAGAAGTCGCCGCCGTTGTCGAACGAGGTGACCAGCCCGTCATTGTCCAGATCGCGGATTCGGCCGTTTATGAACGAGTAGTAGAACCTCTTCAGGTGCGGTACGACATCGGTCATCAACCCGTCGACGAACCCGGGCCAGTCCATTCCCGGCTCGACGGGCAACGCCAGACCGTGTCCGGGGGCGTCCAGTCCGCACGTTGCGTAACCGAACTGGGCGAAGCGTCCCGCGAAGCCGAACACCTCGAACGGCGCGCCAGAGTACCCGTGGCCGTACGTGATGACTGGGAACGGGGCCTCGTGGCCGTTCAATGGTTTTGGGATCGCGCACATGAACGTGATGTTCTGAGGCGTGACTGATGCCTGGCCCTTGTCCAGGTCGATCAGGAACGATTCGTTGTCGTCGGAGGGATACATCGGCGTCGCGACGCCGTCCTGGTCGGCCAGGAAATTCGGACCCGTGAACGAACCCAGCACCCAGTAGTCAACGTACTCGGAATCCGCTTTGAGGGTGGTCATCCTGGGGACGTCGTACAGGACCGTTCCCACCAGGTCGAGTAGTTGCAGGACGACTTCGCCAGACATCGTGTAGATGCTGTCAACGGTGCCACCTTCGGGTGGGACATCCTTGTCCATGATGGGCTTGGGCTCAAGGTCGGGGGAAAACGATTCGGCCAGCCAACCAAGTTTGCCGGCGCCGTACAGACCCTTTCGGATTTCGACCAATTCGTCGGTGATTGACTGCGTCGTGAAGACCCAGGCGAAGGCGACGTCGTCGATCGACGTTTCGAATGGGGCGCCCGGCAGGATGTCGGCCAGCGGCAACAGATCCGGCGTCTGTGATGCGTGGTTGACATAGGGGAACGGCGAGCGGACCGGATTGCCGTCTTCGCCCTTCAGGCGATTAGTGATTACCACGGCGTATGTGGTTTTTTCGAGCAGCGGCGCTACCGGCCACAAGAGCAGCGAGTTTGTCTGTTTTTCGTAGAAGGTCATCAGTGTCGAGATATTGTTCGGTCCAGGGTCCTTGCCGTCCCAGGTGTTCGGCTTGTCGAGCACACCGTCGAAGTCGATGTCTTCGTAGGGGTCCAGGATGCCGTTGCCATTGACGTCCTCGTCGTGCGTTTCGAACAGCAGGTTCGGGGAATCCGCGTGCTCGTCGAAGTCCCAGTATTGCCAAGGCCACTCGAGGCCCAGCGGGTAGTTGCCCTGGCCGACGTCTAATGGCGTCGCCAAGCCGTATTCGGGGGAGCCCGGTGTCACGTTGACCAGCAGTACCGCGTCATCCGCGAAATCGTGGTTCTGCGTGTGGCGAGTGAATAGGTCCGCTGCGTCGAGCGGTTGGTCGAACGACATCCAAATCGGCGAGAACAGGCCGAAGCCGTCCATCTGGTTCGCCTTGGCGCGGACCCGGCTTTCGGCTTTGGTGGGTGCCTCAAGCGACAAGTTCAGCCGGCGCCCAGTCGGCGAGTCGGGGTCGAT
>CAZHDQ010000130.1:0-7159 GCA_964531595.1 uncultured Anaeromyxobacteraceae bacterium | reverse complement strand
CGATGCCCCAACCGAGTCCACGCTCGCGACTCGGTCCCAGGGGCGCAGCACTTCCAGGGCCTCGCGTTCGCGCCCGTCCAGCGTGGTACCGTCAAGTGCAGCCAACAGCGCCGGTAGCAAACGCTCGGCCTGCTTTGCGTAGGCATCCATCTGCAGCGAGCGCATGCTGTCGGCGGTCCAGTCTGTCCGGGATGCCAGCACCTCGCGGATCCGGGCGGCCCGGTAACCCTGCATGGTGTCGATGCTGTAGGGGTAGGGGTAGTCCTCGGGAGGTACGACCTGGTTGTTCGCAGTTACGATCATGCCCGACGGCGGGTCGTACAGGCGAGGCAGTTCGTCGAACGGGATGTATCCGCGCCACTCGAATTCGTCGGTCCAGCCAGGAACCGGTACCGTGCCGTCGAAGCCAACTCGCAGCGGGACGTGTCCCATCGGGAAGTAGCCGATGTGTCCGGCGTCGTCGGCCGCGATCCAGTTCTGGATAGGCGACCCCCACGTCGATAGCGCGTCGAAGAAGCTCAGCACGCTTTCGGCTTTGGCAGCTTTAGCCATTGCGGCCAGTTCGTCCGAGGGCCACACGGCGTTTGTTTTCAGTGCCAGCGGCGGCGCGTCGACCGGCATACCGTTGATCATCGCGTCGTTCAAGATCGGGCCGTGGCGCGTGTAGCGCAGGTCAAACTGGTGTTCCACGTACCGTCCCTTACCGGTTCGCTCGCGAATGACGTGCGATTCTATCGTAAACGGTACGGGGCCGTCCGGGGTCAGGTAGCGGGTCGGGTCGTTCGGGTCCAGGCGCTCCAGGTAGATGTCCTGGACGTCCGCGAAGGTGTTTGTCGGGGCCCATCCTATGTGACGATTGCGTCCCAGCGACAGGATAGGGGTGCCGGGCAAGGACGCCCCGATAGCGTCGATCCCGGGCGCGCTGAGGTGCGTCAGGTAAAAGACTGAAGGCGCCCCGTGCAGCAGGTGCGGATCGTTTGCCAGGATCGGCTTGCCATCGGCGGTTCGGTTGCCCGATAGGACCCAGGAGTTCGACGCGGCAGGGCTTAGGTAAGGGCGCGCATCCTGCTGCACGCGCCCAAGCAGTTCCAGGAATGCGGCCGCCGCCGGGGCCCAGTCCGCCGGGTCCACGCTTGCCAGTGCGAATGGATCCGTCCCCGCCGCTTCCGACACACTGACGGTACGCGGCATGTCCCTGAAGTCGCGGTCCGACCGCTCGATGATGTACGGGCCGTCCGGTGGCAGGGAAGGGAATATATCTTGCTGGGCATCAGGCCCCAGTTCGGCTCGCAGCAGGAATCGCAGCAGTTCGTGCGCCAGGTTGACCGACAACTGGAAATCAGTCAGGCGGGATACGGTCAGGGCGTCTGTGATCGTCCACGGTTCCGGTTCTTCGCCCAGCAGTCGGTACTCGATCGGCAGCGGGTCGGCACTGCGGACCCACGCGTTGATCCCCTCGATGTAAGCAGTCCCCATGTCCTGACTTTCAGGCGCCATTCGATTTGCAGTGCGTTCGGCCTGTTGCCTGAGGCCCATGACCCGGAAGAACCGATCCATGCCAAGCGTGTCTGGAAATGGCATCCCTTCAGGGGCCGCCTGGGCGCCGAACAGTTCGCTGACGCGTCCGGACGCCATTCGGCGCAGCATATCCATCTGGAACAACCGATCGCGCGCCTGAACCCAACCGACGGCGAACCACAGATCCCGTTCGGTCTGCGCCACGATATGCGGCACGTGATGGCGGTCATACGTGATTTCAACGGGTCGTTCGAGGCCCGCCAGCACGATCCGACCCTCCGGTTTCGGTGCGTCGGGGGCAATCGTATATCCGATGAATCGAGATGCGGTGCAGGATAGGCCGGCCAAGGCGAAGACCATGACCACCGTCCGGGCAAGCGGGCGCTTGTGTTTCATGGGAATCCTCCGTCGAGGATCAAACTGTAGTGCGGATTGACGCAGTGCGGTAGAGGAAAAAACGGTTCGCTGGTAAAAATTCAGGCTGTGGTCAGTCGGCTGCGGTTGTCAGCACTTGAGGCACAGGGTCTCGTACTTGACCCAGACCATGTCATCGGCCAAAGGCATGCATGTACCATCCAGTTCGAAGATGATCGAGTTGGACGGGGCGTCGTAACGCCAAGTGTTACTGCTGGCCTTGCACACGACGCCGTTGACCTTGAGCTCAATGCTCGCGGGGTCGGCCAGTCGGGACAGGAAGAATTGGATCTTCGGCACGAACGTAATCTCACCAATCTCGGTCATGATCGGCGCAAACGAGTCCTCGCAGATCGAGCCGACCAAGCCACCGGTCTGGTTCGCGACCTCGATGTAGCGCTTGCCCTCGTCGGCTACCGCGCTGCCGTCCTTCGAGGCACAGCCACTACCGGTGCCGGCTGCCGGGACACCCCTGACGCCGACGATGGCGTTGAAGTGCATCATGTTGGCGTTGTACCAGCCCTTCAGGTTCTTCAGGAAGTCGACGTAAAATGCCACGCCCGCTGACGATTGGTCTTCCTCGTCTGACAAGGCGACGATTTCCAACTGGGCATCGTCACGCAGGAAGCCTCGGTTCCACCCCCCACAGAAGCCGTCGACGCACGCGTAGGCGCAGCCGGCTGGGTCAGGGCAGATGTTCGGGTCATTTTTGCAGGTCGAATCCGACGAGCACGCGATCCCGGTGTCCGTCGACAGTGGGGCCGACAGCGCCGCCTGGGCCGCCTGGAGCGCTGCTTCCTGGGCGCCGTCGCCGCCGCAGCCGACATTGACCAGCTTGCTGAAGTCGCCGCCGCTGGTCGGAGTCATGAACCTCGGGGTGATCTTCGCATTACCGTAATTCAACTTGCCGTACATATTCTCGTCGACAACGTTCGTGGTGACGACCCCGATGTGGTAGTCGTTGTTCCACACGCCGGCGTTCTGAATGAACTGCGAGAAGCTCTTGGCGACCTGGGTCTGTTTGTCGCACATCGATCCCGACTCGTCGATGACGTACAAGATGTCAACTTCTTGGCCGGATAGTTGCTTGAACTCGTCGATCTGCTGGGTTTCGTATGTGCCGGATCCCCGCAACGGCACCACGACGGTCGGTGACTCGTTGTCGGTTACAGACAGGTGCATCGCGCATTTGTCCTCGCCCAGGTCCAGGGGCAGGTAGACCGTCTGGAAGCAGACCGGGGTCGAGCCGCCCAGGACGACCTTGGGCAGTTTCGGGACGTTGACCATCCGGAACTCGGGTGTGCAGCCCTTGAGGGTGATGTCGTTGACCTTGAGCGGGGCGCTGCCCGAGTTGTACACGCAGACGTTGTAGGTCTGAGAGCAGCAACCGATGGTGTTGAGGCCGTAGTCGACATCGGCGGGCAACACGCTGACCTTGGCGAGACCCGCGGAACCTGTCAGGTTGGCCTTGCATCCCGTGTCGGGACAAGCCGGGATGGTGATATCCTTGTTGGTCAGCGTGTCTTTGGCCTTGGCCCCAATGAGTCCGTAGTATGTGGACATCAAGCCCGCGAAAAGCCCGCTCGACTTCGGCGCGTTGAACGTCACGGTCATTGTAAAGACCTCGCCGGGCTGGATCAGGGTTCCAATAGGCGGCATGCCGGCAATCGAGAATACGCTGGACTTGGTGCCGACCAGCGGGGCGCCGCAGGTGGCGCCGCCGAACATGCCCCCGCCGCAGTCGACGATCTTGAGTTCCTGGAGCGCGCAGATGCCGGTGCCGGTGTTCGCCAGGTTCATGTAGCGCGTTTCGGGGAAGCCGATTGCTACCGTGCCGTAATTGATCCCCGCCGGGCCGAGGCCGATGGAGCAAATCGGTGCGCCCGAGCGCTTCGCGACGATCGGTACCTCGACCCGTTCCTTGCCCCGGGCGTTGGTCGTGATGACCAGTTTCGCCGTGACCTGCCCGTTGTCTGGCCCCTTGTTCGTGAACTTTACGTAGACCGGCTGCGAGGCGTAGCCCGGGACCAGCGACTCACCGCCGCCCGTCGTTACCGGGAATGTCGAATCGGCCTTGAACGAAAACTCCTCGCCGTACTGCGTGTCTGACGCATCGATGATTTCCATCGAGAAAACCTTCAGTGTGCCGTGGCCCTCGTTGGACAGCGTCAGCATCCGCTGTACCGGAACCATCTGCGCCCCAAAGCCCATGTCCAGATTATCGGGCATCACCGTCAGCAGCGGCGCCTCGACGTTGCCGTACACCGGGATCATCGTCGGGGACTGTGCGGCGTCGTTACTGGCGATCGACACGTACCCGACCGGGTTGCCGTCGTCTGCGCGTGGGTTGGCCGCCGTCCAGCGGACCTTGAAGTCCACCGAGTCGCCGTCGGGTGTCACCGTTGTCGCCCCCTCAGGCGCGTCCAGGATTTCGATGTATTCGACATCTGGGCTGCTCGGGAACACCTGGATGCCGCCGTCCGGAATATCCAGGCCAGCGTTGCCCGCGTTCTGGATCGATACCAGGGCTTCCTTGGTCTTGTCGATCTCGACCCAATCGAAGTTGATTGCGCCGGGCATCACAACGATCTTCGGACCCAGTTCGCAACCGTAGACGTCGAACGGCCACACCTGGTTCCCGTCCTTCGTTTCACCAACTACGATCAGCGTCGTTTCGTCACACAGGCCTTCCGTCGGTTCGTACCGGATCACCACACCCAGTTCCTCACGCGGGTTCAACGTCGCGGGGAGTTCCGTACCGTTCAAGTGCACAAACGCCAGGATCTTGAAATCCGTCGAGCCGTCCATGCGCAGGTAGACTTGCGTCAGATCGACGATGTCCCCACCGGTATTGCGTAGGGTAACTTCCATGTCCGAAAACTCGCCGACGTGGACCTGCCCAAAGTCGATAGGGTTCGGGATCGCGATCAGTTCCGCGATCTTGCCCAGCGCCGACACGGGGATCTTCGTAACGTTGCCCTGCTGGGCGACGTTGTGTTCGATCACCAAATACCCGTCGTCAGTGTTTGAGTCCACTGGCGCGTAGTACACTGTAATCGTAGTAGATTCGCCGGGATTCAAAGACATCAGTTCCGGCGCGTCGAACGTGAACTCGTTCTCGTTCAGACCCTGGAAGCCGATGCGTGCGAAATCGATCGTCCCCGACAGGCCGACGTGGCTCAGCGTCAAGATCTGCCAGCCCGAATCCCCGATCGCAACCTGCCCAAACGTCAGCGTCGAAGGGTACCACGCCAAGTTTCGATCCAGTTCCGCCTGGGAACTTTTGCAACTGCAGCCCAGGGTCGACATTCCCAAAGCCGCCGTCAACGTCAGGCCCAGTACCACCAAACGAAGGTGCCTCATGCATATCCTCCCGTGACCGTTCAATACCCACAAAGGGCGAGTCGCGACGATTGTACCGATTTCAAAGTCAAGTGGGCCAATTATTCGCTTTTAGGTGGTGATTTCAATGTGGGAGTTGCACTACTGGCGCATTTGACCCCCGTAGGAATGCGGACAGCGTTCATCACGGGGCAGGCCGAGCACAAGGCGCGGCCCGATCCTAGCCGGCCGCATGATGCCAAAGACGGCTACAACAGTTTGCAGTCCTCGTTCTGGCCGCTTTGTCCGGCAGGTTGCGCCGGATGCCCTACGGACGCGCCTGCGGCCCCGCCGGCCCCCGCGGTTCCTACGCTCGCGAAATTGTTAAGGGCCGTACAGTAGTTTGGAACCAGGGCCAGGCCGTCGCTCGAGAAGATCCCGTAGGAACCACCGCCGCATCCGCCACCCCCGCCGCCGCCTGCGCCACCTCGGCCGCCGTTGCCGCCGAAGCCGCCGCTGCCGATGGCGTACTGGTAGGTCAGTCCCAAGCCGGATATCGCGCCGCCATCGGCGCCCTGGCCACCGATACCGCCGATACCGCCGTTGCCGCCGTTGCCGCCGTTGCCGCCAGAGTTGCGGACAACCGAGTTCCCCGTGATGGTCGGCACTGTGCCGCCCGCGGACCCGGTCAGGAAGATCCCGAAGGATGCGCCGCCCGCTTGACCGCGCTGGCCCAAGGTGCCTGCGCAACCGCCTGCACCCCCGCCTCCGCCGGCGCTGCCCAGTGTGTCTCCGCTGGGGCAGGAACCAGAGCCCTGTACATCGAGGCCCCCGCCGGCGCCTCCTCCTCCGCCGCCGGAACCCGAATTACCCGAAGAACCGGGCGTGCCGGTTCCGCCGATCCATTCGCCGCCGACGATCGATCCGCCCGGTACACTGCAAGCGCCGCCGGCGTTGCCATTCGTCCCGTTCACGCCGTTGAGGCCAGGCAGGCCTTCAGCCGAGTAGCCGTCGGAACGTGCTGTGCCGCAGTCGGACGTCAGGGCGTAGCGGTCGTGTCCGCCGCCGCCACCGCTGCCCGCCCCCGTACCCTGCCCCGACGAACCGGTCGCCTGGGTATCGTTGTCATCGGGGCAGACGCTCGATGCGCCCCCGCCGCCCCCGGTCCCGCACGAACTGGTGCCTCCACCGCCGCCGGCCCGAGTCACGCCCGAACAGTTCTTGGTGCCGGTGTGGAACGCATTCGCGCCCGCCGCACCGTTGCCGCCATTGGTGCCTTGGGCACCTTCGATGCCCGTTGCCCCCGGCGAACCGCGACCGCCATAGACGACGTTGTCCATGATGGCCAGGGCGGATGCGCTGTTGCGAATCCAGACCGCGTAGGAATTGCCCCCGGATTCACCGGGCACCGAATAGAAGTTGTTTTCTCCATAGATCGTGAAGCCAGACAGTTCCGTCGGCAGGGTGATCCCGTCGGCGATGACCGCCTTCTTGTGTTTGACGGTGCCTGGGTTGTTCGTCGTGCCGGAAATTATCGTGACGTTGGTGTCCGGATCCCGGTTCCACGTCGCGGCTCCGAAGCCGCCCAAAACGCTGATGCCGTTGACCAGTGTGACGTTCTCCGGGTAGATGCCCTCGGATACCAACACCCGGACGCGGCTCAGCAACTGGGCACGTCCGATGCCGTAAGTGATCGTCGCGCACGGGGTCAGCCAGTCGCCACAACCAACGAAATCAGCACCACCATTGAGAGGCGTTGCCACGTAGATAGCGCCGACGTCCACCAGCAGTTCGCATCCGTTGTCGGGATTGGTATCGGCATCGACGTATCCAGGTTCGCACACGAACGTGCAGGTCGGGGTTGCCGGTACCGCGTTGCAGACACCATTTGCGTGGTGGACGGCCG
>CAZHDQ010000129.1:0-7193 GCA_964531595.1 uncultured Anaeromyxobacteraceae bacterium | reverse complement strand
GCACGGTCAGGGCAGCCTGTGGGAAACCGGGCTCCGCTACGCTCCGCCCGGTTTCCCACAGGGTCCGTCCACAGCACCACCGGGCCGCTTCGCTTCCGGTGGTGATCGTGATAGCGTTCCACATTGGTTACGAGCAGAGGTCTCGCTTAACTTGACCCGATCTTTGTCCGAACGATCGGGTCCACCTCAGTGCATCGGCGAAACCATGTTAAGCCGAGCAGAGCTTACAGGACCAGCGCTATCGAGCGCACTGGGAGAGACCACCGGGGTCGGACTGGCACCTTCGGGGCTGGGCCCCACCGTCGAGGCAACTGCAAGCGTGAAGCCATTCGACGCCACACAATGGGCTGATTTCAAGCCGGCAAGTGGCGAGATGATTGGTCCCCAGTCCGTCGCTGAGCGGTTCCGCCCGCTTCGTGAGGGGGCCAATCTCGATTCGTACGTGAAGCAACTTGAACATCGTGACAACAGTTTTGGGCAAGAGATGGCGCGACGAACGCAGCAACTGCGCGATGCCCGGACTCCGGGGGACCAGGATGCAGCGCTACAGCAAGTGCGAAGGAGCACTGCCGGGAAACTGGGAGAGTCGATCGCGACAGATGGCCTGAAGCCATACTTCGAGAAACTCGAAATGCAACGGCGAGTCGAGACACCGAACGGCACCACGATCGTCGATGGTCGATTCTCTGAGGCACGGAACCCGATCGTCTTTGGGAGAGGACACGGCGTTTCAGAAGGGGGATCCTTGTCCATCGAGGTGAAGACAGGCCAACCGACCTATCTGGAGCGAGAGGTGACCCATATCGCCGATCGCCAAGTGCAAGGACACCTGGCATCCGGCGACGGTTCGCTTGTGCTCGTCTCTCGGGACGTGTACGCCATGAGCGCCGAGCGAGCAGCGCGGGACACGGTGATCGAAGCCGGATCTCACGTGATGGCGCTCCTTCCAGAGAAGCGGATGATGGACGAGTCGTTGGTGCGTGTCCTGCGCGAGCGCATCGGGGGGGCTTGACCATGAAGTGTTTCTTCGCGATTCCTCCTCAGTTTGTTCCCGATGCGCGCATACTTACTGATGCCTATAGCGCGGAACTCCGGGTGCTTTCCGCTCGGGTCGTGGAACTCGCCGACCAGCTCCATGGCTTCGCAGAGTCCTGCAGTTCGTCCGTCTTGAAGATCGACGACGAGGACTGGATGGAAGCGTGCAGAGAGATGAAGCAACAGGGGGAACAGGCGCTCGCAGGCGAGGTGTTCTGGTCTGCAGAAGAGGTTCGGCGGGCGCAAGTCGCGATGAAGGGCACCGAGTTGGGCAGTCCGACTTCGCTCTCGATCGTCGAGAGTTGGCTAGCGAAGCAGGCCGCGCGCGGCAGAGCAGTCGTGCTGCTGACGCGATGAAGCCAGGGCTCATTAACCGGGCGAGGCACCCGGGCTGTTCAGGCCTTCCTCGATCCGGTGCTCGCTGGTGAGACCGGAAGGTGGGAGACCGAGACGTGGACCTGGTCCACGGCGCAGGAGAGCGAGTCGTGAACGTGTCGCCGCTCATGCTCACTGCGAAGGACGACGAGCTGCTCGGGGTCTCGAACCGCTCCGACGCAATGGGCGTGCTCGCCGTCTGGTCCGTGCGCGGCCGCGACCTCGTTCCCCATCTCACGGAGCAAACCACGAACGTCCGGGGCTTTCAGATCCTCGTCGAGGCCTTCCGTCTATGGGAGTTGTACGAGCCGACCCATTCTCAGCATGCTGGTCGCCTCGACGACTTTTTCCTCCTCATCGAGCAGGCGTTCGCGCGCACCGTCGGCTGGCACGACAAGGACTGGCCGCTTCCCGGCTTGCGGCGAGTGAGGGCGCGATCGACCGAAGAGCCACACATATCGCTCCGCGACATGGACTGGCACCTGCTCGGCGGTCAGAAAGCCAACGGACTGTGGGGCCTGTATCGGGGTGCGTCGCGTCGAGCGGGCCTCCTCGCGGAGGACATGACGCGCCTGTCGGGCGAGACCATGGAGCAGGCGACGCTGAACGCCGGGATTGGGCCGGACGGCACGGCTCGTCTCTTCGACGTCGTAGCGCGCGCGATGGACGGTCACACCGTCGCACTGCCGACCCACATGAACAACAAGCTAGCGGCGTCGCTCTACGCCACGTTCTGGGATCTCCCGCTCGCCGACCACCTGCACGCGCGGCTGATCGACGGACACGAGCTGAACCGACAGCTTGCCGAGCGGTTGCTCGACATCGTGGATCTCGAACACAGGACGTTCCTCGCCAAGGCAGCGCGGGACCTGCCCGACCACCGAGCCGCGATCGGGGATGTCGTCCGCTGCGAGAACCTCCTTGCCGTGGTCGAGGCAGTCTTCCTGTGGCTGTGCGCGAGCAAAGGGAAGGCGCTCGACGAGGCAGTCGTCGACCTCCCGGTGGATTTGTCAGCCCTGGCTACGGCGCGTGCGGCCTTCGCACACTCCGGCGCATACCGCGGAGACACCGCGACCGCTCGCCATGGCCGCTTCTGCGAGATGCTCGACACTTCGAGCAATGTCGCCCTTGCGCGTTCGGTGTTGCTGCTCCACGAGGAGGTAAGCGAACAGAGGCGGCGGGCTCCCTGGGTGTGGGAGGAACAAGGAACCCTGTTCAGCGATGTAGAGGTCGACCGTCCCGCCGACGTCGCGATGCAGGTCGGACTCGCCTGGCGGAACGACTACTACCTCGCGCCGCTACAGGGGATCGCCAAGCAGCTCGCCGAGGTGCTCCAGTGAGCAAGCTCGACACGTTGCGGGAGCGCGTCGAGCGCGCGTCCGAGTACTTCCACGAGCTGGAAGGCGTCGTGCTCACGACGTTCAACCTCAGCGCGGCGTTTCTGGAAGACCACGCGCTGCCCGCTGTCCTCGGAGTGGAGGCCAAGACGGCGGCGGCGCGCCGCGCCGAGGTGCACCAGCGCCTCGCTGTAACACCGTGCACGGTCTTCTACGATCCGACGTCCCCGCCACGGATCTCGGGGCGCTATCGCTACGTTGCGCGCCCCGTGCCCATCCGGGGGCGCTTCTTCCATCCCAAGCTCGTGGTCCTTGCCGGTCGATCCGAGGACGAGACCACCTGGGTCTACCTGGCCGTGTCTTCGGCCAATCTCACGCTCTCGGGTTGGGGCCGAAACGCGGAGTCCTTCGGTGAAACCTGGATCCACACGCAGAGCCAGCAGAGTTGGAAGGCACTCGATGACCTGCTCGCCTGGCTCGCCGCCCACAGCCCCCTTGGCGAGACGCGAGCCGACTCCGACGCGGTCTCACGGGTCCGCGGCGCGTTGGCACGAATGCCCGAACGAAAGCGCTTCATCGACAACGGGACAGCGCCGTGGTCAGGGACCTTGTACGCGAGCCTCTACGCGTCGGTCGTGCACACGGCAGGGCTACCAGCCTTTCTGCAGGGCAATCGCACCCGCCGTCCCTCGGAGCTGTGGGTCTACAGCCCGTATTGGAGTGACGTGTCCGACCAGCTGGCTACATTCGGCGCCCACGAAACCTTCCTGGTGCCGGCGCTACGGATGGACGGTGCAGCGCTCGGGTTGACGAGGGAGCAAGCCGAAGAGGTCGAGGGCCAGGCCGAGATCCTCCGGAACGAGGGCGATGTCGGAACCCGGTTCTGGCACATGAAGGCGTACTGGATCCGGCAAGGGAACACGATCCGCACGGCCGTCGGAAGCTGCAACTTCACGCACGCCGGCCTCTCCGGTGGGGACGGCAACGTGGAAGCGATGCTCGTCCTCGACGCCGACCCCGACTGGCTCCCTGAAGGCAAGGAGGTGGCCGAGGACGACCTCGCGGGAGAGGCCCAGGCTGAGGAGGAAGCCCCGGAGCCGCCCCCGATCTCCATCGTTGTCGCGTGGGACTGGCGGTCCCACAATTGGCGCTGGTGGTTGGAAGCGGGTCCAAAGCAGCGCGAATTCGTCCTCCACCTGCCCGGTCTCGTACCATTCCGCATCGAGTCCGGCACGCACCAGAGGCCCGGCAAGCCGCCGGCGCGAGGCGCGATGTTCACGGTGTCCTTCCGCACCGAACAGGGGGAGCGACAGTGGCAGGGCCAGATCGTCGAGCTGAACCTAGACCACAGCTCCCGCACCTATGGCCGACCGCTCACGGCGAACGAGATCCTCGAGAGCTGGCGTGGTCGGGCACCCACCTGGGATCTCGGCGGCGGCGGGGGTGGAGGAGACCCCAGCGACGATGGCGATGAGCTCGAAGCTGATTCGCCGGCCGCGTTCGACGCCGTCAACCTCTATGACCTCTACCGGTCGATGCGAGCACTGCGTGCGAAGCTGACGGACCTCGAGCAGCATCCGGACATCCAGCGCGCGTACCTGGTCGGCCGCCCCGACAGCGTGATGGCCCTGGCTCATCTCGCGGACCGAAACGAGGAGGCCCCGATCGTGCGCTACCTCGTCCTGCGCGAGTTGTGCGGCGTCATCATGAAGTGGGCGCATCTGCTCGACACTGACCTCGTAGCTCGCGCAAAGCAGATGGCAACGCTGGCGCGGGAGCGCACTCACGCGCAGCTCCTGGATGAGGTGGGCGCGGACGGAGAGAAGGCCGACAGCATGCTCGACTGGTTCGAGCGTGCGCTTGCCGGCCTGGACAGAGGGGTGGTCGCGTGAAGCCCTTCACCCATCCTGTCCGTCCCGAAGACGTCGGCGAGCTGATCGACCTGACGGTGGTTGGCGACGCCGAGACACGGTCGATGGCCGATATGCAGCTCGAGGGTATCGCCGCGATCTACAACATCCTCTGCGATCACCGCTTCGCCTACCTGGCGGACGAGGTGGGGATGGGCAAGACGTACCAGGCGTTGGGGCTCGCCGCGGTCGTGTGGAACGAAAAGCCCGAGGCCCGCATTCTCTTCGTCAGCCCACGCCAGAACCTCCAGGTGAAGTGGTACGACGACTACCTGCGGTTCTTCGCCTCGAACTACCGGCGACGGCAAGGCCTCGGTGACGACCGCGCAGCGTCCGTGCTGTTCGGCCAGCCCGTTCACCGCCCAGTGCTTTTCCACAACCTCCGCAGTTGGACGCCGACCATCGGCATGCCGGAGCGGATCGCGCCCTTCGTCCGCCACACGAGCTTCACGCGACCGGTCTTCCTGACGTCTCGCGACCTCGGCGACATGGACGTCCTCTGGGCAAGGACCGCCCAGCAGCTCCGCGGCTGGGGGATGTTCAGCGCCAAGAAGCCGCGCGGGCTATCGCCGGGCGATGCCTCCGAACAGCTCAACCTCGCGTTCGCCGAGGCGCTCCATGCGAAGCTCGCAGAAGACGCTGGGAAGGATCCGTACTTCGATCTCGTGGTCTTCGACGAGGCGCAGTGCCTGAGGAACCCGGGGAACCAGACGAACCGCGTCTTGTTCACGGCCCTCCGAGGACAGGTGAACAAGTGGCTCTTCATGAGCGCGACACCTGCCCACGGCGGCCCGGATGATCTTCCGACCATCCTCAACCACTACCCTGGCTGCGGCGCCGTGCTCGACCCGGCCTTGGTTCACGACCTGCCGTCGATGCAGGCCGCTCTGCAGACGTTCCTGGTCCGCCGGCAGCGTCGGTATCGCACGAGGCCGGTCCCCACAATGGTCGGCAAGGAGAAGTACCGAAACCACGATCTCGAAAGATGGGCTGTGCGCGACGACGAGATGAGCGCGCTCGGCACGCTGGCTATGGGGCTGGTGCAAAAGGGCCTGGTGGACGTCCTTCAGGGTAGAAGCAACCGGTACCGGATTGGCTTCCTCTCCTCTTTCGAGAGCCTCCAGAGCTCACTCGAACGCACGCTGGCGGCTCCCACCTCCGACAGCGACGCACAGGACGAGCAGGCCGAGGGCGACTGGCATCGCGACCAGGCCGACCGCGTCACGGAGTCCGAGGCCCCCGACACCGGCTTCATCCAGCGGCTCGCGTCGGACTTCGAAGAGCGTTTCGGCATGCCGCTTCCACACCCGAAAGTCGATTCGGTTGTGGACCGGGTCTCGCCCCTTGCGTTCGGAACCGACACCGAGGAGGGTGGTCACAAGTTCCTCATCTTCACGCGGCGGGTCAGCACCGTCGACACGCTTCGCGACCGGCTCAATCTGCGTCACCAAAAGGCCATTGAGGCCCGGATGGAGCGTTGCTGGAACGTCAAGCTGGACTGGAGCGGCAAGAGCGTTCGCCTCGAGGAAGCCGACGACACCGACGATCCGGAGGGCTTCGAAGCCGACCCCGGCGAGAGCCCGTTCCGGCAGGCCATGTCCAAGAGGGGGTGGCTCTTCCGCTACCGGCAGACCTTCCGCGCCAGCGGCAGGAACGCGCTGTTCTTCGAGGACGGATGGCTGCGACGCCTGTGCGACGCTGGCGGCGTCGATCCCACGGAGGCCGCTGCCGCACTCCCGGACGAGCTGTGGGCCGAGAGTTGGACTCATGCCTCGCGTTCTGCCGGGGCTCGCCGCCAGCAGTACCGTGCCAACCGGCTCCGCTATCTGGCCGTGCAGTCGGTGCGCCGCGTCCCGGAGGCGTTTGGCCTCGACTCCGACACCGCCGCCCCGTGGAGGACCGCCTACGAGGCGGCGCTGCACGAGCACCTCGATCAAGCCGACCCAGATGAAGATCCGCATCGTGCGCCCGAGCTGTTCAACGAGCCAACGCTTTGGTCGACATGGGACGAGCGCTTCCGCGATGGACCGCTCGCCCTTCCGGTCGCTGAGCCTCCAAGAGCTGGTGCCGCCATCGACGAGGACTCACTGTGTCGCGACCTCTGTCGCCGCCAGGTCGCGCGGACCCTCCTCGGCCAGACGTTCCGGCTGACTGACACCCTCCTCGACCTGCACTTCGCAGACGAGCAGAGCGGACACGACTCGGAGGCCTTCTCTGCCCGCTTCCTCGAATGGCTGTCCTCGGACGACCCGGGCGCTCGCCAGGTCCGCCACGACTGCACCCAGTGGATCGTACACCTGCGCCTCATCGTCGACGGCTGCCTCGACGGCGCCGGTCGCCGCTGGCGGGATCTTGCCCGCGAAGAGAGCTGGCCTCAGCTCTACAACCTCATGGCGGTGATGGGAGTCACCGGTGGGTCGGGCGCCCACCGCACGGCGACGAGGCAGTTTCGTACGCCGTCCCTTCCCCGCGTCATCGTCTGCACCGACACGCTCAAGGAGGGGGTAGACCTGCACCTTTTCTGCGACCGCGTGCT
>CAZHDQ010000128.1:0-7316 GCA_964531595.1 uncultured Anaeromyxobacteraceae bacterium | reverse complement strand
TGACCGGATCGCGTTCGTTTCTGATCGTTGCCCTGGCATATACCGCCGCTTTGCTCCTGGCACCCTCCCACGCTGCCGCAGCGCCGTCCTGGCAGGCTGGAACACAACCGTCATACGAGGTGCAAGTCGTGGTGGACGGCGTGCCGCTGCAGGAGTACCCGCATGACGGCACGGTCTGGGTGGAAGGCCTCAAGGATAGGCGCTACGCGTTGCGCCTGATCAACCACACTGACCGGCGGGTCGAGGTCGTCGCGACTGTCGACGGCTTGGATGTCATGGACGGCAAGCTGGGCGACCCCACCCGCAAGCGCGGATACGTCCTGGGCCCCTGGCAGACCTACGACGTCGAGGGGTTCCGGCTGGATATGGGGCGCGTTGCGGCGTTCCGGTTCTCGTCCGTCGCCGACTCGTACGCGGCCAAGACCGGCAGCGCCCGCAACGTCGGGGTGATTGGCGTCGCGTTCTTCGCGGAGCGCCGGCCGTCGAAGCCCACGCCTCGACCCGAGCCTGTGTATCCGCGTGGGCAGCATGATTCAGGCGGCCTGGACGGGCAGGGGCGCAGGTTCGACGCATCCCGGCACGCCGAAGCGGAGCTTGAAGACACGTGTGCCGGTTCGGAATCCCATACCAGCCTTGGCGGCGCTTCGATGAGCGCCCGGTCGAGCGGGGATGCCACCGCCCAGAGTACCCCCTCAAGCGCCCCGACGATTAACCGTACGGCGTCGCGCGCGAAGAAGACGCCCGAACGGCCCGGCCTGGGGACCGAGTTCGGCGAAACCCGGCGTTCCTCCGTGACGGAAACACAATTCGTTCGGGCGCAACGCAACAATCCCACGCGCGTGGTCGTCCTAAAGTACAACGACCGCAAAGGACTGTTGGCCCAGGGCGTCGTCATGGACCCGCCGCCTCCTTCCGATACTTGGCTGCGGGCGACCGCGGATCCGTTCCCGGCCGTGCCTCCTTCCCGTCGGTTCGCTCAGCCGCCCCAAGGCTGGCACGAATGAACCGATCTCCCTGCTATACTCGTGGCGATGTCCGCGAGTTCGGGGCCTGTCCCCCGGGAGACCCGATCGGTGCGATTCCCCTCCATACCGCTGGTGCTTGTCATCTTCCTGCTGATGCTGAACCGTCCTCGACCGGCGCATGTCGCGACCGGGGACCCACGTTCCGACGAGGAGTTGTATCGCCTGTACGCCGATGGGGACGGACGTGCCTTTCGGACGTTGTTGGACCGCCACGGAAACGTGGTCTACGGGTATCTGTCGCGGTACCTGGGGGACGATGAGATGGCACAGGACGTCGCGCAGGACGCGTTCGTGCGGGTTGTCCGTGGCGCCGATGACTTCCGAGGCGAGTCGTCGTTTCGGACGTACCTGTTCACGCTGGTGCGCCATGCCGCGATCGATGCCTTGCGACGCCGCGATCGTCGCCCCGATGCCCGCGCCGCGTCGCTGGAGGCCCTTGCCGGCCCGTCGTCCGAAGACCCGCCGTTGATCGATCGGTTGGCCGCCCCGGATCGCAACGACCACCGGACGTTGTCGAGTGAGTTGTCCCAGGCGCTGGAGTCGGGCCTTGCACTGTTAACGGATGTGCAACGTGAGGCCTTCTTGCTCCGCGAGGTCGAGGGATTGACGTTCCCGGAGATCGGCGCGATCCAGGGGGTTCCACTGGACAGTGCCCGCAGTCGGGTGGGCTATGCGATCAAGAGCTTGCGCCGGTCTCTGGCCGACTTCGGGGGGCCGACATGACGCGTCAACAGGCCAGTGAGCGGTTGCTGGACTACGCCTACGACGAGATGTCGCCGTCGGAGTCGGTGGCCTTCGAAGCGTTACTACGTGAAGACCTGGAATTGCAGGCGGAACTGGATGATGTCGTGTTCGTCCGACGCATAGCAGCCGAGGTGCCGACCCGCGAACTGCCGGAGTCGGTGCGGCGCCGGGTCCTGGACAATGCGGATCTGGTGGCGGGTCGGCGCGTTTGGGCACGGAGATGGGAGCGGGTACAGGCGTTCATTCTGACCCCAGCGTTCGCGGGTGCGGCGGCCGTCGTTGTGGTTGCGGTCGTGGGGTTCCAGGTGCTGGTCGAAAACGGACCTGCGGATTTGGTGACGTCGGCAAGGCAGGAACAGGTTACCGTCGAGCCAGTGCCTGAGGCATCGCTGACGCCTACGCAGGCTTCGGCGCAAGCTGCCTCCGTGGGGGAAGCACCGACTGGCGAGGCGTCCGCAGCGGGGGCTAGTGCGGCCGCGCCATCGCGGGTCGCCAGGGCGGAATCGGCGACGGACACGCGAAAGAAAACCGTTCGAGCCCAGCCAAGTTCCAAGGCAAAGAGGTCAACTGTCGCAAGGAAAGATGGGCGTTTTGGGAAGCAGGAGGCCGCCGGAGGCCAGGCGTTCGATGCGGTTACGAACGACCTGGATCGGGTCCGGGGTGGGGCCGTTTCCCCCCGGGCAGTCGATTCGGGTGCTGGGGCCGCGGCCCAGTCCACACCTGTCCTCGCCGACGCGTTGGCGGTGCGCGAGGTCGGAAAGGCACGGTCGCTGCATGCACCTGCAGAAACCGGCGCTGCGCAATGGTTGGCCGAGGCACGGCGGGCGCGCGGGGCTGGGCACCTGACGGATGCGTTGTCGTTATGCCGCCGGGCGCTTGCCACCGGGCCGTCGGGCGGGTTGCTGGCCGATGTGCTGGCCGAAGCAGCCGGGATCGCGCAGGCGCTGTCTTATCCGGCCGAGGCTGACGGGTACCTGGATCATTTGGAACGCCTGCCCGGCGGTGCCGAGCGTGCTGCCGCAATCCGGGGCGAGTAGCGGCCGAAGTGGGGATGGGAATGCCCGAAACCTGGTGCGTCTACCTGGTTCGATGCGTGGACGAAACGCTCTATACAGGCATCTCCAACGATGTCGAGCGGCGCGTGGACCTTCACAACCGTGGCAAAGGGGCTCGATACACCCGGGGGAGGTTACCCGTCTTGTTGGTATACCGGGAACCGGTGGGCTCCCGGGCCGCCGCGACCTGTCGCGAGGCGGCCATCAAGCGGATGTCCAGGGCGGCGAAAATTGCGTTGGTCCAGGCAGCCCAGGGTGAAAGCGGGCGCATTGGCGATGTTTGACACGGTCGGCCCGGCAGCGTGGCGACGACTTGCGCGGTGTCTCGGCAGTGGTCACGATGTCGTGTGGCTAAGGCCTTGATGTCAGTTGGCCGGGGCCACGTCGTCCGTCAGGGGCAGTTGCATTTCGTCGGTCGGGATGCGCGTCAGGTCCGTAAGGTAGGGAAGGACGCCCTCCAGCACGGCGGCCAAGGGGCGGCGGCGCCGGAACTCGTTGCCCAGCAGCCCTGCGAACCGTTCGAAGGCGCGGGCGCGAGCGAAATCCTCGGCCGTGGGAGTCCCGACCGCGACGATCCGAATCCTTAGCGTGCCTGCGGCTTCCAGGAGGGCCTTGCGCACCTTGGTGCCGGCCGCCGTCGGGGTCTCGTGCATCAACGCCGCGCCGACCAGGGCTTCGACCAGGGCCGCGGTCTCGGTCTCGTGGCGCATGCGGTCGGCCGCGCGATCCAAGATCCACTCGCAGACGGTGGTTCGGCCGGGTTCCTTCAGGCCGGGAGAGACGATCGACAGCAGGCGCAGGGTGCTGGCATCGGGGTCGATGGGCAGCCAGGTCGGCTCCTGCCGGCTTCGGGCGAGCGCCCGCTCCACGGCACCCAGCACCGTGGCTCGCACGGTGGATTCCAGGGCGCGCAAGCCAGTTTCGTCCTCGTGCAGCAGTGGGTCCAGCCGGGCCAGCAGCGGAATGCCCCGGGCAGGGCCCAGGTCGACGGCGGCCTTGCAGGCGGCGAAAAACAAATCGCGGCCGTCCTCGCGAACCAGCGCGCCGTGCAGTAGCGTCCGCAGCGCGTCGTCGTTTCCTTCCGACAGGATCGCGATCGCGTCTTCGGGTTGGCCTGGGAACAGGTTCGACATCACCACCGCGTCGACCAGGTCCGGCGAGGTCAGCGTCTGGGACAAGGCCAGGAACATGCGGGTTCGCGCCAGGGAATCCAGTGGCAGGGTGGTGACCGCCTCGATCAAGTAAGCCTGTCGTGCCTGGCCATCGCCGTTGCCGGCCGGGTCATGTCGTGTCGAAACGACCAGATTCAGCAGGATGTCCCCCAGTGGTTCCGCCAGGGCGGGCGTGGCAGCAGTGGCGAGGTCCCGGAGCACCGTGAAGCCGTGGGCGATGTCTGCGTTGACCAAAGCTGGCAGGATTGCGCCCAGGTCCAGCGATGTCGCCTGAGCGCGCCCGGACAGCACGTCGGCGAGTACCAACCCCACTTCTTGGGACACAGCCACCCGGTTGGCCCCGTCCGTCACCCGGTCGACCGATGGCAAGTGCGCCGGGTCCGCGGTGCCGCCGCCGACCAAGCGCCTAGCGGTCGCTGGTTCGAACGCGGACGGCCCCATGCACGCGAGGTAGGCAAACACCTCCAGCGTCTCCTGCGGAGATGGGGCACCGCTCGGCGGATGGTTTTCGTGACTCACTAAAAATCCCGCGCGTTTCGGGCGCCAGTCTACCGGATTTTTGTGGAAAATTCGATGAGTTGATCATTTCGCCCGGG
The DNA here is from genome assembly GCA_964531595.1 of uncultured Anaeromyxobacteraceae bacterium. Classification (GTDB taxonomy): domain Bacteria; phylum Myxococcota_A; class UBA9042; order DTJE01; family DTJE01; genus DUVQ01. The sequence goes on along the minus strand of CAZHDQ010000128.1, from coordinate 2,724 downwards.
CGTCGAACCCTCGGCGCAGCAGGTCGGGATCGTCCATCAAGACGGATTCGGCATCGGTCAGTTCGGGGAGCGTGTCGATTTCCAACCAACGGAGCCCGGACAGATCGCAGATGGCTGCGGGATGACCGGAATCTGCCAGGCGCTGCACGACCATCTCGGCCACGCCGTCCTCGGGATGCGAGGCAAGGATCTCCTCGAACGCTGTGTGCCATGCGGCGACGCCTGCCGGGCGCACCAGGGTCATCCCGATGTAACCGCAATCGAAATCATCCAATTTTTTCGAAATCCGGGCCACGTGGCGGTCGCCGTCTAGCTTGACCTTCATGTCGTCGGCACAAAGCGTTCTGTCGAAATCGGTCGCGGCCACCACGTCGCCGGGGGCCTCGGTCAGCCGTTCGGCGAATGCCCACGGATAGATGTGATCAACGTTCATCAACAAGAAGTCGCCGTCTATCGCTTGTACCCCGGCCGCCACCGACAAGATGTTGGCCTTTTCGTAGTTGGGATTGACCACGATGTCTGCCCACGGTGCCTCGACCTCAAGATACTGGTGAACCAGGTCCTCGTGGTAGCCGGCCACTACAACGACCCGTCCGCCGGGAGCCACCGCGCGCCGCGCGAACTCCAGGTCATAGGCCAGTAACGGCCATCCCGCGCACGAAACGAGGGCCTTGGGAATGGTCTCAGTGAGGGGGCGCAAACGAGAACCGGTGCCGGCCGCCAGCAGGAGGATGTTTTTTGGTTTCATGGCAGGATTTCCAATAGCTGAGAGATTGTTTCAATCGTTCGGACACCGGAAAATTGGTGCTCGAAGTCCTCTCGGGTAAAGGTGCCCAACCGACCCACGAAGGGCACGCCGCAGCCCAGGGCCCGCTCGCCGTCCTTCAGGCTGTCCCCGACGAACAGCATCTGCCGGCGGTCGATTCCACAGGTGCGCTCGATGTGTTCGAAGTGGTCCTGCCCCTTGTAAAAGTTGTCGCGGGCGCCAAGCACTAGGTCGAATCGAATGCCCGGATCGCGTGCGACGAACGCGTCCACCAGGTGCTGGAAGTTGTTCGATGAAACGATCGTCAAGATGCCGCGGCTCGACAGCCCGTTGATGGCGGTCCTCACGTCGTCCGAGAATGATTCGGCGAAGAAGCCAGCCAGTTTCGCTTCCTCGAATTCGGCGGAGGCGGCGTCGCAGTCCGGCTGGCCCGGGACGATCAGGTCCAGTTGCTGCCGAAATGGCAGACCGGATGTGCGCAGGTACGCTTCACGCGCGCTGTCCCAAGGTAGGTTGAACCGCCGTTGGATCACCCCGGCCGCGATGTCGGCAAACCCACCCATCGTGTCAACCAGTGTGCCGTCGAAATCGAAAATGACCGCCTGGGGTGACATCCGGACCTCCTTGTCCAGGCAGGATGCGCGGGCGGGATGCTAGCACGAAACGGGCCGGCACCGCAGACCTTGAGAGGGCCAGTTTTCTTGGAATGGGCCAGTTTTCTTGCGCTGAAAAGGCCAGTTTCCTTGTGCTGAACGCCGCGTCGCACGCCTAGACCGTGGCAGTCGGAGGGCTTTGGTGGGACCGGTCCTATCCATCGGGTGGAGTATCGTTCATCCAGTGCCCGTTGATATCTCTGCGCGTTCGGAAAGCCTGTCCTCAACTTTGTGCGTCAAAACAAGCGCTTGTCGTCTAAATGTCTATTGGCTCAACGCTTGCAAGAACGAAAACCGGGGTTTGTTTGCCCGCCGGTCGCAAGGCCGGGGATGGTTTTCGCAAGGAGTGGACATGGACGCGCCGATTACGATTGCACCGAAGGACGGGAAACTGGGGGTTTTGATCGTTGGCATGGGTGCCATCGGGACCACGGTGCTTGCTGGCGTCCACCTGATCCGGAAGGGATTGGCAAAGCCGGTGGGCTCGCTGACCCAGATGGGCACCATTAGACTGGGCAAGCGGACCGAGGCGCGGTTCCCGGTCGTCAAGGATTTCGTGCCGCTGGTGGGGTTGGATGACTTGGTCTTCGGTGGCTGGGACATCTTCAAGGATACGGCTTACGAGGCGGCGAAGAAGGCTGCGGTGCTTTCGAACGAGCACATCGAAGCGGTTCGTGAGGAACTGTCCGAACTGCGACCGATGCCTGCGGTGTTCGACAAGAACTGGGTCAAGTTGCTGGACGGACCGAACGTCAAGACCGGTGCGACCAAGTACGACCTGGCGCTTCAGTTGATGGACGACATGGCCCGCTTCAAGGCTGAAAACGGCTGCGCGCGACTGGTCATGCTCTGGTGTGCCAGCACCGAGACTTACACGAAGGTGACGGATGCTCACCTTAACATGGCCGCTCTTGAGGCGGCGATGAAAGCCAACGACCCGGATATCGCGCCCAGCATGATTTACGCGTATGCGGCGATCCAGTCGGGCGTGCCCTTCGTCAACGGTGCTCCGAACCTGTCGGCGGATACGCCCGCGCTGCTGCAACTGGCCGCCGAAAAGCGCGTTCCGGTGTGCGGCAAGGACTTCAAGACCGGCCAGACGCTGATGAAGACGATCCTTGCACCGGGGCTGAAGGCGCGGCAACTGGGCCTGGCGGGCTGGTTCTCGACGAATATTCTGGGCAACCGTGACGGCGAAGTGCTGGATGAGCCGGAAAATTTCAAAACCAAGGAAGAATCAAAACTCGGCGCGCTGGAATACATCCTTCAGCCGGGTTTTCTGCCCGTAGCGCAGGTAGTTGAAAT
>CAZHDQ010000127.1:0-7320 GCA_964531595.1 uncultured Anaeromyxobacteraceae bacterium | reverse complement strand
TTCCCGCGGACGTTTCTGTCGCGGACCGAGACCAGCGTGAAGTCGCTGCTGGACACTTACAAATCGCGGGTGGTGGACCATCGCGCGGGAACGGCCAATGTTGGCACCGCGACTGATGCCCAGGCGCTGCAGGCCCATTTGGATGCGGCGGCCAACGGGGAGGTGGTTCGATGAGCGACGTGATCGCGATTTCCCCGATCCTGGTAGCGGCGGCAACGGGCCTCATCGTCATGGCGCTGGACCTGCTGTCGGGCCGGGAGGCGGACAAGGGCTTTTTGGGATGGGTCACTGCGGCCGGCGTGCTTCTGGCTGGCGCCCTGGCCTGGACCTTGTGGCCAGGGGGGCGCGAAGTCGTGGCGCCCTACCTGACCGGCATGCTGGTGCTGGATGCGTACGGCGCGTTCTTTGCTGTGGTCGTATCGCTGGCAGGCGCTGCCACGGCAATGCTGTCCATCGGCCATTATCCAGAACAGGGCATGCGCGAAGGGGATTCCTATCCGCTGCTGGCGTTCGCGGTCACCGGCGCGTTGCTGTTCATCGTGGCTACCGACCTAATCCTGCTGTTCCTGGGCCTGGAAATCATGAGCTTGGCCCTGTACGTGCTGGCGGCGGGTAAGCAGACGTCACTGTTTTCGATGGAAGCGGGCGTCAAGTACTTCCTGCTAAGCAGTTTGGCGTCGGCATTCCTGCTCTTCGGCGCGGCCTTCCTTTACGGTGCGTCGGGCTCCATGGATTTCGTGGCCGCTGGTGCGATTGTCCGGGATGCCGGTGCCGAGGACGGTGGACTGGTACGAATCGCGCTGGTCATGATCGTCACGGCCATTGGGTTCAAGATCGCGGCGGTGCCTTTCCACTTTTGGACGCCCGACGTTTACGAAGGCTCGCCGACGCCGGTAACGGCTTTCATGGCAGGCGCGGTCAAGGCGGCTGGATTTGCGGTGCTGGCCCGACTGCTGCTGACGGTGTGGGGCACGGCTGACTTTTCGGCTGACTGGACTGCGCCTGGGGGCATCCTGCTGGCACTGTCGGTGCTGTCGATGGTTGTGGGCAACCTGCTGGGCATCGTCCAGACTAACGTCAAGCGGATCCTGGCGTATTCGTCCATCGTGCATGCCGGCTACGCCTTGCTGGGTGTATACGCGGTGCGGTCGGTAGACGGGGCGGCGACCCTGAGTTCCGGAGTGCCGTTTTATCTGCTGACCTACGTGGTCGCGACCGTCGGGGCGTTCGGCGTGCTGGCGCTGTTGGCCGCGAAGGGCCACGAGGACATGAGTCTGGATTCCATCGCGGGACTCGGGCGTCGCAACCCGGTGCTGGCGGCGATGCTGGCGGTCTGCGTGCTGTCGTTGGCCGGCATCCCGCCCCTGGCTGGCTTCATGGGCAAGTTCTACCTGTTCCAGGACGTGTTGGCGGTCGATCCATCGCGGAACCTGGTATGGGTGATCGTGGCTCTGGTCAATAGCATGGTGGCGTTGTACTACTACCTGCGCATCGTGCTGTACGCCTACTTCCGCGAACCCGAAGGCGAGGTCGCCGGCACCATTTTCAGCATGCCTGGCTATGTCGCAGTTGCGGCGATGGCGGCACTGGTGGTAGGCCTGGGAATCATGCCGGGCCGTGCGCTTGATGCCTCGATGGCGGCGTCCGTTGTGGCTGTTCCTGCACTGTCCGTCGCGGCAGTTCCGGTGGTTTCAGCCAAGGCAGTTTCGGTGGTTTCAGCCAAGACTGTTCAAACTATTGCGAAACCGCCGGAAGCGATCCGCGCCCAGCCCATTCGGTCGCTCAGAAACACAGCCCTGGACCCAGCCCAGTTCCGGGCGCTGCGCCGCGCGGTTCCAGAGGTTGGCGAAGCGCGACCGTCTGTGGATCGCTGACAAATCCCTGGATGCCCGTGGGCACCGCGCGCTGACGGACGCCTTCGATACCCAGATTCGATCACCCCTTTCACGCTAGAAGTCCAAAATCCCCTTGCATTGGCAGACGGTGGACGGTAAAAAGTCCGGGATGAACCCCGGAACCGGAGGTGCCCGCGTATCGCGAGCCCCCGGCTTTCGCGGCCAACCAGAGGGGCGAAACGATGGCAGACCGTGAATTGTTGCTGGGAGACGATGCCGTAGCGCTGGCGGCGATCCACGCGGGTATCAGTGGGGCGTACGCATACCCCGGAACGCCTGCAACTGAACTGTTTGAATTCATTCAAAAACGCGCTGAAAAAGACGGTATCCACGCGTTTTGGTCGGCGAACGAAAAAGTTGCCTACGAGGAAGCGCTGGGCACTTCATTCTGCGGTCGTCGTGCGATCGTCAGCATGAAGCACGTCGGGCTGAATGTCGCGGCCGACCCGTTCGTAAACTCGGCTGTGACCGGTGTGCGCGGCGGGTTGGTGTTGTGCGTCGCCGACGACCCGGGGATGCATTCGTCCCAAAACGAGCAGGATTCGCGCGCCCTGGCGAAGTTCGCGCTGATCCCGTGCCTGGAGCCGGCCAATCAGCAGGAAGCCTACGACATGACGCGCTATGCGTTCGACCTGTCCGAGGCCGTCCGTCTGCCCGTCATGATCCGGCTCGTCACGCGTTTGGCCCACAGCCGCGCCGATGTCGTTACGGCGCCGGCCGTTCCCCAAAAGCCCCTGGACCCGGCGACCGACCCGACGGATTTTACGCTGCTTCCCGCGATTGCCCGTGTCCTGTATAGCCGGCTGACGGAAAAGCAGATGGACCTTGAAGCCCGAGCCTCGCAGTCGCCCTGGAACGCCCTGGAAGTGCCTGCCAATGCCGACCGGATCGGCATCCTGACGAACGGCATTGCCTACAATTACGTCCGCGAGGCGTTCGGTGGCCAGGTGCCCCATCCGTTGCTGCGCGTCAGTCAGTCGCCGGTGCCCGTTGACCTTGTCCGGAAACTACTGGATAGCGTTGACGAACTGTGGGTGGTGGAGGAAGGCTTCCCGATCCTCGAAGAAATGGTCCGCGGCGTCGTGCCGCCGGCTGGCAAGTCGATTCGCGGCAAACTGGACGGTGGACTGCCACGGACCGGCGAACTGACGCCCGGGATCGTGTCGAAGGCGCTGGGTATCTCGGCGCCAAGCGGGACCGCACAGACGCTGGAGCACCTGCCAGGAAGGCCGCCGGCCCTGTGTCCGGGATGTTCCCACACGGACACTTACGCGTTGATCAAGGCCGCGGTGGAGCCCTACGAAAAGGGCACGCGCATTCGGATGTTTGCAGACATCGGCTGCTACACACTGGGCTTTTACGCGCCCCACGATGCGATCCATTCGTGCGTGGACATGGGCGCCAGCATCAGTATGTGCGCGGGTGCTTCCTATGTAGGCCAGTTCCCGGCGATGTGTGTAATCGGCGATTCGACGTTTGCCCATTCGGGGATGACCGGCCTGCTGACCGCGTCTCGCCAGGACGCGAACATTGTCGTATTCATCCTGGACAACGGCACCGTTGCTATGACCGGCACTCAGGACACGCTGGCGACTGGGCAGGATCTGGTCGACATGGTGCTGGGCCTGGGGGTCAAGAAAGAGCACGTTCGGGTGATCAATCCGATCAAGAGTAAGTTCGACGAAAACCTGGCGATCGTTTCCGAGGAAATCGCCCACAAGGGGCTGTCCGTGATCATCGCGCGCCGGCCCTGCGTACAGTGGATGCGGCGGACCAACGCTTAAGGGGGAATGCGAACATGAAGTGCGACATCATCCTGGCAGGCGTGGGTGGCCAGGGCATCCTGACGATTGCATACCTGCTGGACAACGCGGCGGTCGACAAGGGGCTGCGGTTCAAGCAGGCCGAGGTCCACGGCATGTCTCAACGGGGCGGGGCGGTATACTCGCACCTGCGACTTTCGGATGGCGAAATCATTTCGGACCTTGTGCCCGAGGGGCAAGCGGACCTGATCCTGTCCGTCGAGCCTCTGGAGGTGCAGCGTTACCTGCCGTACCTGCGCGAAGGTGGCGTGGTCGTCAGTAACGTCGAGCCGTTCAAGAATATCCCGGACTATCCGGATGACGCGCTGGTGCTGGGGGCGCTGACTAAACTGTCCAGGGCGGTGCTGGTCGACGCGGCGGCGATCGCCAAGGCGGGCAAGGTCCCCAAGGCCCAGAACATGGCGATGGTGGGTGCGGCGCTTCCGTTCCTGCCGTTCACGATCGACGGTTTCGCACCGGTCGTGCAGAAGCTGTTCGGACGCAAGGGCGACGCGGTGGTGGCCGGCAACATGCACGTGTTGCGGACCGGACTCGCAGTGGGGGCGCTGACGGCGGCACTGCTGGATCGCGGCATTACGTCCGAGCGGGCACACCGACTGACAGCGGGGCTGGATCTGGCGGATATCGACCCCGCTATGGCGGACGCGCTGGCCGCGAAATCGGAATGATAAACCACACCCGGGGTTGCGCAGGCGCAGCTCGCCGGGCCGCTCGGGGCGCAATCTTCAACAGGCAGAGGTCGTGATGTCGATGAAGGACAAGGCACTGGAACTGATCCGTCGGGCGCACGCCGAGGGGCGCGACACCTTGCTGGAACCGGAACTATACACGCTACTCCAGGCCGGCGGTGTTCCAACCCCTGCGTTCTGGACCGTGGTGCCTGGTGACTTCCCGGACGCGTTGCCGATGGAACTGCCTGGACGGCGCGCTGTCATCAAGGTCGTTTCGCCGGCTATCACGCACAAGACCGAAATGGGTGGGGTCCGGATCTGCGAAAACACGTATGACGCGATTCGCGCGGCGGCGGCCGAGGTCGTGAACAATGTTCGGGCGCTTGGCGGCGATGAGTTGGCCGCAACGATCCGTCAGATCCTGATCGGCGAGTTTGTCGTCGGCGACGAATCACTGGGTGGCCAGGTCTTTGCTGGCATGCGGCATTCGCCCGATATGGGGCCCGTGCTGGCGATGGGTTTCGGCGGGCTGGACGCCGAAGAAATGGCGGTCCGGTTCCAGCCGGGCCAGGGGCTGATTCTGGCCTCGCCCGTGTTGTCGACTCCGTCGCAGATGCTGGAAAAACTGCGCGGCTCGTTTCTTTTCCGCCGCGTCGTCGGCCTGACTCGTGAAGCGCGCACGCGCGTAAACGAAGACGCTTTCCTGAAGGTGCTTGGGTTCTTTGCTGATCTGGCGGCCCTGTCAAACCGGCCCGATTTCGGTTTCATCATCCAGGATTTCGAAGTCAACCCGTTTTTTACTGCGGGCGGGCAACTGGTGGCGGTCGATGCGTTTCTGCGCTTTACCGAGGGCACAGTCGCCGAGCGGGCGGTGCCGCTGGCGCCGATAGAAACTCTACTCAAGCCAAAAACCGTCGCAATCATGGGTGTTTCGGCCAAGGACATCAACCCTGGACGAGTGATCCTGCGCAACCTGCTCCGCGAGGAATTCCCCATAGACAACATCCGAGTGATTCGGCCGGACTCCGAGCCGATCGACGGTGTGGCGTCCTGTTCGTCGCTGACTGCGCTGCCCTGGCGTGCTGATCTGGTGGTCGTGTCGGTGGCGGCACCACAGGTCCCAGGCATCATCGACGAGGTACTGGCGACCGGGAAGGCGGCCTCGATGATCCTGATCCCGGGCGGACTGGGCGAAACCGATTCCGGTAAGGCCGACGCGCAACGCATTCTGGGCGAAATGGCGAAGGCCCGAGCCGCTGGGCGTCCGACTCCGGTGCTGGTTGGGCCGAACTGTCTGGGTATAAGGTCGCGGCCGGGGCGGTACGATACGCTGTTCATCCCGGCAACGAAACTGCCGCTGTCCGAATCGCCTGAAAGCCGATGCGCGTTGATTTGCCAGAGTGGCGCCTTCCTGATCACGCGGATCAACAACTTGTCGCGCCTGACGCCTCGGTACGCGATTTCGACGGGCAACCAGATGGACCTGGCACTGGTCGATTTCGTGGAAGCGGTGCTTCACGAGGGCGAAGTCGACGTGCTGGGTCTTTATGTTGAAGGCTTCGGGCCGCTGGACGGGCTGCGGTTGGCGCGGCTGGTGCGGCAGGCGAGGGCCGATGGTAAGGACGTCATCTTATACAAGGCCGGTCGGACGCCCGAGGGATCGACGGCGACATCGAGCCACACAGCATCCATCAGTGGCGACTATGTATCCTGCGTCGAGATGCTGAAGGATGCAGGCGCACTGGTCACGGAATCGTTCCAGGAATTCAATCTGTTGCTGGACCTTGCGGTCAACCTGCACGACAAACGAATCGGCGGGACGCGGCTGGGTGCGGTGTCCAACGCCGGCTACGAAACGGTTGGCATGGCCGACAACCTATCGCAGTCGCCGAAGTTCACGCTGGCCGCGTACGCGCCGGAAACGGCCGAAGGGATCCAGGCGCTACTGGATGCGAACCGTTTGACGGCGATCGTCAGCTTGCGCAACCCGCTGGACATCACGCCGATGGCAAAGGACCAGGTGTACGCTGACAGCGCCGCGCTGATGGCCGCTGATCCAGGAATCGATGCGGTGGTGGTCGGGATCATCCCGTTGACGCCGGCGATGCGTACCTTGCCGCCTGGTGTAGACGAGCGCGGTTGGGACACCATCGAAGGCGACACGGCGTTGCCGGCGTTGCTGCCTGCAGTCGTGGCCTCGACGGACAAGCCGGTGATCGCGACGGTCGATGCCGGCCCGTTGTACGATCCGTTGGCCGAGGCGTTGCGTCGCGCCGGTGTTCCCACGTATCGCAGCGTGGATATGGCGATGCCTGCGTTGCAGCGCTACATGGCGTACCGCTTGGGGCGCGGGTAGGCGCGCGTCGGGAGGCCGCGATGGGGCAGGGCCTGGTGATCGGGATCGCGGGCGGCACCGGTTCTGGCAAGACGACGGTGGCCGATCGCATCGCGAGTGAATTGGGGCCAGGGCGACGCACGTCAAGGCACTGAGTACTCGGGCCCAGCGCTTCTCGCTGCACGCAGCACGCACCGTTGCCGCCGACGACCGGGTCGGCCTGGAGCGCCTGTGCCGCTACGGCCTGCGGGCCCCATTCTCCCTGGACCGCCTATCCCTGGATCCTGACGGGCGGGTTCTAGACATTGATGCCCTGCAATGTCCCCGGTGCCCGACCCACCGTCCCATGGTCGTTTTGGCCTTCCTCACCGACCAGGCGGTCGTCAGGCGGATCCTTGAACACCTGGACCTGCCCGCCCGCCCACTGCCCGTGGCGTCCGTGAAGCGTTCCTCGTTGACATCCTGGCGACCGGTCCTCAAAACCTCGTCGTCGCGGTTCCAGAAGACGACGGCCTCGTCCCGGGGAAAGAAATCCGGGGCCGATCGGCCCAGCAGTGCTTCGCTGGAGTAGCCCATGAAGCGGCAGAATGATTCGT
>CAZHDQ010000126.1:0-7388 GCA_964531595.1 uncultured Anaeromyxobacteraceae bacterium | reverse complement strand
CGGCGGTGACTGTCCCGGCCTGAACGCGGTAATCCGGGTAGTGGCGAAGGCGGCCCATGGGGGCAACATAGAAGTCGTCGGCATCGAGGACGGCTACCTTGGGCTTTGCGAAGGCCGGATGCGCCCCCTGCTGCCGACTGACGTGTCAGGGATCATCACCCACGGCGGCACGATCCTGGGAGCGTGCAACAAGACGAATCCTGCTGCCCACCGCGTCCTCGAGGGGGACAAGATCGTCGTCAAGGACCTGCGAGACGAGATCGTCGCCCGGTGCAAGGACGCAGGCATCGAAGCGATGGTTGTGATCGGCGGCGACGGAACGATGGCCGGGGCCGCGTTGCTTGCCGAGAGGGGGTTACCGATAGTCGGCGTACCCAAAACGATCGACAACGACCTGTGGGGCACCGAGGTCACGTTCGGCTACGACACCGCGATGACGACCGCCGCCGAGGCGCTGGACAAGGTCCATACGACCGCCAGCAGCCACCACCGCATCCTCGTCGTTGAACTGATGGGGCGGTACGCCGGCTGGCTGACGCTGGGCGCTGGCGTGGCAAGCGGGGCCGACGTGATCCTGATCCCCGAGATCCCGTTTAGGATGGACACGGTCGTGGAAAACTGCGTGAATCGCAGCACTCACGGCAAGCGATTCACCGTGATCGCCGTCGGCGAGGGGGCGGCACCAAAAGGTGGAAGCGCGTTCGTGGACCACGTCGACGAGACTTCGGCCGAGCCGATCCGATTGGGTGGGGTGGGCCGCTGGGTCGCTGACGCCATCGAGAAGGCGTCCGGCATGGAAACGCGAAGTATAGTGCTGGGCCATGTGCAGCGCGGCGGCACGCCTACACCCTTCGACCGGGTGCTGTCCACCACCTTCGGGCATCACGCGTTCGAACTGCTGGTCGAGGGTCGGCTGAACCGCGTGGTGGTCCAACAGGAGGGACGGATCGACTCGGTTCCGCTGTCCGAAGTCGCAGGCCGGATCCGGACCGTGCCGCTGGATCACCCACTGGTGCGCGCGGCTCGGGGCATCGGAACCTGTCTGGGGGATTGACCTGCGGGGCGATGGCGAGGCTACAACCGGATCCGGTAGATGGCCAAGTCGACGACATCGTCGTGAGCCATGCAGGCGCTGCAGTGGTCGACCTTGAGCACCAAACCCTCGACGCTGTCGAATGCGTACCCGTGGGCGGCAAGGAAAGCCCTGGCGGTTTCAGGGTCAAGCGCCAGGCGGCGCCCACAGCCCCGGCAGTACAGGGTCGCGGCCAGGGGATCCCCGCAATCCTCACAGATGAAGCCGTTAGGAGATGATCCCACAGCCCCGCAGACCACGCACCGGCCGGCTTCAGACTTCACGATCCCGACACTGGCGGAGCGGCTACGTCCCATGACGCAAAGGATATGTTCGAACCCCAGGACGGTCAAAGTTTCTGCCGACCACACAAGGCCGTTTCCCAATCGGCGGCGATTGGACCCCCTGCGAGCGGTCGGTGTATCCTCGGTTTGAACCCCTGGTCGGAGGCTTCGATGCCCAGTTCCCAGGCCCCGCAGCGAAAGGTCCACATCCTGGGCGTCGGCGGTAGCGCGATGTCGGCCGTCGCCGGACTGTTTCGACAGGCTGGATGGGTGGTGCGTGGGTCTGACCAGGCCGCCCCGTATCCTCCGATGGGCGACCTGCTGACCGCCATGGGCATCCCCGTCATGCATCCGTATGGCCCAAAAAACCTGACGTGGGGACCCGATCTGGTTGTTGTCGGCAACGTGATCCGCAGGACGAACCCCGAGGCCGTGGCCCTGTTGGAGTCGGACCTGCCCTACCAGTCCTTCCCAGAGGCGCTGCACGAGCACTTCCTGGCCGACCGCGTACCGCTGGTCGTCACTGGCACCCATGGCAAGACCACGACCACGTCGCTTATCGCCCATCTGCTGCACGCCCAGGGCCTGGACCCGTCCTTCCTGGTCGGGGGCGTTCCGCTGGACTTCGGCGTCAACCACCGACTGGGCTCCGGACGACATTTCGTGGTCGAGGGCGATGAGTACGACACCGCGTTCTTCGACAAGGGGCCGAAGTTCCTCCACTACGCCCCCCAGGCCGCTATCATCAACAACGTGGAATTCGACCACGCCGACATCTTCGCTGACCTGGCCGCAGTCAAGACGGCCTTTACGCAGTTCGCGGCGCTGGTGCCCACGAACGGGCCGTTGCTGGTACCCGACGGCGACGCGAACTGCAACGACGTGCTCGCGGCGGCCGGGGCGACAGGCATCACATTCGGGATTGGGCGAGGTTGTTGGCAGGCCCGCGACGTGCGCTGGGGCGGCCAAGGGCGCGCTCGCGTGACGTTCACTTTGCACCACAAAGACCTCACCGTCGGCACGTTTACTTCCCCGATGGTCGGCCTCCATAACCTGCGAAACACGTTGGCAGCCCTCGCGCTGGTCCACGAGATCGACGCCGCGACTTCGACGCTCACAGATGCGATGGCAGCGTTTAGTGGCATCAGAAAGCGGCAGGAAATCAAGGGTGTGGCCCGGGGGGTCACGGTGATCGACGACTTCGCGCACCACCCCACCGCAGTCCGCGAAACGGTAGCGGCCGTGCGCGCAGCGTGGCCGAGCGCCCGCATCATCGCGTTGTTCGAGATCGAGTCGAACACCAGCCGCCGTCGGGTGTTTCAGGACGCATTCGCCGAGGCTTTCGCAGCAGCGGACGAGGTGCTGTTCTGCCGGCCTCACGAGAAGCCCGACAACCTGCCACAGGAACAGCGCATCGACATGGACCGATTGTGCGCCGACATCACTGCGCGTGGCACCCCCGCGATGGTAATCCCGGATATCGACGAACTGGCCGCCGAGGCCGCCCGGCGCTCGCGGCCCGGCGACATCGTACTGGGCATGTCGGGACGTGATTTTCACGGTATTCACGCAAAGGTGCTGGACCACCTGGCCCACGATCAATCCGAATATTGACTTCGGCCATCGAACCGCCCAAATCGATTGGATTCGCAAACGACCGCGTGCTAGCTTCCTGGCGCGTTCGAAGGCTTGAAGAACCTATTTTTGAGGTATGCGATGAGCAAGGTACTCCCGGTTCGCGCACTGCGGTACGACACCACTCGTGGCGGCAACCTGGTGGACGTTCTGGCACCACCGTACGACGTGATTTCCCCTGCGGAGCAGGACACCCTGCACAACATGCACCCCGACAACGTGGTGCGCCTGATCCTCGGCTACAAGCACCCCACCGATAGCCAGAACGACAACCGGTACACAAGGGCCGCCGCTGAACTGGCCCGGATGTTGAGGAGCGGAACAATCCGGCAGGACGATCGCCCAGCGTTCTACGTGTACGACCAGACCTTCGCGCTGCCGGACGGTCACAGGGTGTGCCGCCGTGGCGTGATCGGCCGCTGGCGGATCACCGAAGACGGCGGATTGCTGGCACACGAACGGACACTTGACGGCCCCAAGCAGGACCGGTTCCAACTGTTTAGCGCCTGCAAGGTCGCGTGTTCACAGGTGTTTACATTCTACTCGGACCCGCAGCGGACAGTCGACGCAATCGTGGACGAGGACGGCGTCCTGGAACCTGCCGGGGAGTGTACGACCCCGGACGGCGTGACACACCGATTGGGTCTGGTCACCAGCCAAGACGCCGTGGCCCGGATGAGCGAGGCGTTGTCGGCATGTACCCAGTTTATCGCGGACGGGCACCATCGCTACGAGACCACGCGCAACTACCGCAACAAGCGCCGTGCCGAAACACCCGATGCCACTGGCGAGGAACCGTTCAACTTCGCCAGCGTATACATGGCCAACACCTACCAGGAAGGATTGGTGATCCAGCCGATCCAGCGGTTGCTTCACAGCGTCCCAGGGTTCGACGCTACCCGACTGATGGCCGATATCGAGGCGCAGTGCGAATCCACCCCGGTCGACGGCGACATTGCCGCGGTCGAGCAAGCCCTGGTCGCTTCCGGCAAGGTCGGGCCGTCATTCGCGATGTGGATGGCCGGCCACTGGCAGGTGATTCGCGTTCGACCCGATACGCACGCTGCCTTCGTCCGTGATTCCGATATGCACCCGTCGGTTGCAGCGCTCGATATATCCTGGTTGCACCACCAGGTACTGGACGGCATGCTGGGCATCACGCAGGAGGCCCAGGCGGCCAAGACGAACATCGACTACGCGAATTCCCTGGCTGGCGTGGCCGCTGCATTGGCCGATAGGCCCGAGCGCTACCAGGCGGCGTTCTTGCTGAACCCGGTGCGTGTCGAGCAGATCCAGGCCGTGGCCGCCGCCGGCGAACGGATGCCCCAGAAATCCACGTTCTTCTATCCGAAGATAATCTCGGGCTTGGTCATCCACCCGCTGGAGGAGCAGATTCCATAGGCACCGGGCACCTTCGCCACGGACGTGATCGTGGACGCACCCCCTCCCCTGACCAACCGAATGCCCGTCCCACTGCCCGACGAGGACCTTGCGGTGTTGTTCGGCCTGGGGTTTGTCCAGTCGCGGACCGGTTGGCGTTTCGGCATCGATGCCCTGCTGCTGGCACGTCACGTCGCCTGCGCGCCGGCATCCCCTGACCAGATTGTCCACTGCCGCCGAATGCTTGAGATCGGCACAGGTTGCGGCGTGGTATCAATACTGGCGGCGACCTGGGGATTTCCCGGTCCAATCGTCGCCGTTGAACGCCAACCGGCGTTGGCAGATCGCGCCCTGAGAAACATCGCGGCCGCCGAGATGGGCAACCGCATCAAGGTGGTCGAGGCCGACGCCGCACACCTGCCGGACGACGGTTTGCGCTTCGACAGGATCGTGTCCAACCCTCCGTTTCACCGGCGCGGCACAGGCCGTGTCAACCCGGATCCGGAACGGCAGGCGGCGCGCCACGAATCCACCCTGGACATGGAGGGGCTATTCACGCTGACGGCGGCACGCTTGGCAACCGGCGGCTTGGCATCATTCCTGTATCCGGCGGCACGGCAGGACGATGCGACGGCCGCGGCCCAGCGGACTGGATTGGCTATCATGGGAATCACCCCTTGCGGCAACGGGCCGGATGGCGCCGCCAGGGTCGTCATCATCGACTTGTCCGCAACGTGGGACGGCCCGACGGTGATACACCCCGCTGTTTCGATGGATCGAGACGCCTTCGAGGGACCGTAGCGTCCCAGGTCGCCGCTGTTGGGCTTCACCACGAGTATTACTACACGAACCCAGGGGCGTGCGACAATACCAGGGCGTGGTCCGAGCGGACCGCCGATAGGAGGCACTCGATGTTCTGGATCTGGGCCGGGTTCTTGGCGTTCGTCATCGGCCTGCTGGCACTGGATCTGGGGGTCTTTCACCGAAAGAACCACGTGATCGGCGTACGCGAGGCGCTGTACTGGTCGGCGGGATGGATCGCGCTGGGTCTGACCTTCTCGGCGTTCGTCTACTTCGCGTACCAGGGTCAGTGGGCGGGTCTGGGCGCAATGCCCGACCCGGTCGACGGCATCATCAACAACGGGCACCACGCGGCGATCAAGTACCTGACCGGGTACGTCGTAGAAAAATCGCTGAGCATCGACAACATCTTCGTGATCGCCCTGATCTTTTCGTCGTTTGCCGTCCCGGCGATGTACCAGCACCGCGTGCTGTTCTGGGGTGTGTTGGGCGCTCTGCTACTGCGTGGCCTGATGATCGGCGTCGGCGCGGCGCTCGTCGCCAGGTTTCACTGGATCTTGATGGTGTTTGGCGCTTTTTTGGTCTTGACCGGCCTTAAGATGCTGATCTCGCGGCAACAGGAGCGCGACCCCGGCGACCACATCCTGGTGCGCTTTACCCGGCGGTTTTTCCCGATCACGAAGGGATTCCACGGCGAGCATTTTTTCCTGCGGGCCGGGTCGGTCGCCTCACACGAAGCCCCGGTGCCTGGCGCCACTGAGACCGCAGACCCGGTGGTCGACGGGGCAAAGTCTGGCCGGTGGCTTCTGACACCGCTGGCGCTGGCGCTGGTCGTCATCGAGACATCCGACGTGCTCTTCGCAGTCGACTCGATCCCGGCGATCTTCGCAATAACAGGCGATCCCTTCCTGGTGTTCACCAGCAACGTGTTCGCGATCCTCGGGTTGCGGTCGCTATACTTCGCGCTGGCAGGCATGATTGAAAAGTTCCGTTTCCTGAAGCCGGCGCTGGCCGTAATCCTGCTGGTCGTCGGTTTCAAGATGCTGCTGGACGATTTCCTCAAGACCATCCTCGGCGAACACTTCAACCTGATGCTGCTGGGCGCGATCCTGCTGATCTTGGTTGTCGGCATCGTGTCATCGATGCTGTTCCCCTCGCGCGACGAGACCCGGTAGTGTCCTTTGAGTTTTCCCTGATTTCGTGATAGAAATGCCCGCTTTTCCGCATTAGCGGGCGCACGCGGAATACGAGGGTCCATGTTTTTCGATTGGTTCTACGGGCTGTTCAGCAACGACTTGGCGATCGACCTAGGGACCGCCACGACGTTGGTGTACGTACGGGGCAAAGGCATTGTTTCCTGTGAGCCATCCGTCGTCGCAATCTACAAAGATAACCGTAACACCCGCCGCGTACTGGCAGTAGGACGCGAGGCCAAGGAGATGCTTGGGCGGACGCCCGGCGGCATCGAGGCCATCCGTCCGATGAGGGACGGTGTCATCGCCGACTTTGAGGTCACCGAGGCGATGCTGCGCTACTTCATCGCCCGCGCCCACAACCGCCGCACGCTGGTCCGGCCGCGCATCGTCATCTGTGTGCCCCACGGGATCACCGAGGTCGAGCGGCGCGCGGTGCGTGAATCCGCTGAATCCGCCGGAGCCCGCGAGGTCTACCTGATGGAGGAGCCTATGGCAGCGGCCATCGGGGCCGGGCTGCCTATCACGGAACCGTGCGGTAACATGATCGTCGACATCGGCGGTGGCACCACGGAAGTCGCGGTGATCAGTCTGTCGGGTGTCGTCTACAGCCGGTCGGTCAAGGTCGGCGGCGACAAGATGGACGACGCTATCAAGGAACATTTGAAGCGCAAGTACAGCCTGTTGGTCGGCGACCGCACGGCAGAACAGGTCAAAATCGAGATTGGCAACGCCTACCCGCTACCCGACGTCCTGACGATGCAGGTCAAGGGGCGCGACCTGATAGCTGGCATACCCAAGACGTTGACGGTCAATTCGGACGAGATCCGCGAGGCGCTGTCCGAACCGATCACTGCCATCGCCCACTCGGTGCGCGAGGCTTTGGAAGGCACGCCGCCGGAACTGTCTGCCGACATCGTGGACAAGGGCATCATGCTGGCCGGTGGCGGGGCACTGCTGAAGAATATCGACCTTCTGATCCACGAGGAAACGGGGCTCCCGGTCATGATAGCCGAGGATCCG
>CAZHDQ010000125.1:0-7402 GCA_964531595.1 uncultured Anaeromyxobacteraceae bacterium | reverse complement strand
GCCTGATCACGGATATGAAGTGTCTGTGCTCCGCATCCGGCGGGTAGACGGCCACTTCCCCCGGCGGCTGCAACGACACCGACAAGTTCATCAACCCCGAGGCAACCGAGATCTGCAACGGCAAGGACGATAACTGCAACGGGCAGACCGACGAAAACCCGACCACACTCTGCGCGCTGACACCGCACGCGACCGGGATGATTTGCGAAGCGGCCACGTGCAAGGTCGCGACTTGCGCGGCCGGATGGTTCAACATCGACGGCGTGCATACGAACGGGTGCGAGTGCCAACAGGACGCGACGGACAATACCGGTAACACGTGTGCCACGGCGATCGACAAGGGCACGTTGATCGACAATAGCGGGACGTCGGTTGCGGTCACTGGCAAGATCGTTCCCAACGATGACGTTGACTGGTTCAAGTTTGTCGCGACCGATGCGACCGACACTGGCACCCTGGCGAACCCAGGCAAGGACAAGTACCACGTGCGCGTCCGTCTCCTGGCACCGACGGATGGCTCGATCCGAGTCGAAGTGCTTCGCGGCGGTTGCAGCAGCGCGGCGGTCTGTACTGGGGGCGCCGTGGACTTCCAGTGGCTGACCAACTACAGCGACAAACCCAACCAAAAGGGCCAGGACCCCTGCGTGACGGCGGGTTCGACCGCAAACAAACTGTGGAGCTGCTGCGCGCCGGGCCAGTGTGATGCCGCTGCCGGAACCGCCCAGAACGTCTGCTGTAACAACGTGGCGCAGTGTACCGGGACCGTGACCCAGAACATTCGCAACTGCAATGACCAGAGTGAGACCTATTACGTCAAGGTGTACCGGGCTGGTGCGCCGGTAACGAGCTGTGCCCAGACCGATTATTCGCTGGAGATTTCGAACGGCAAGTACTAGGTGCCGGACCGACGGCCGGTCGTGTGCCATCAGGGCTGACCGTCTCGATCCCTTCCCTGCCGGGTAGGGGCGACGCCCTTGCGGCGATTCAGCTTGGCGCGACTGTCGGGGTACGATGCGTGCCGGCTTGAAACAGTTGACGTTCCTCCTGGTACTGTCGGTCCTGGCGACCGGCGCCCGCGCCCAGACGGCCGATTACAGCCGCCCCCCTGTGCTGATGATCCACGGCTACTTCATCATGAATCAGGCTGGTACGTTCACCTGGAGCAACTTCAAGAAGAAGATGATCACTGACGGGTGGCCGGAGGAGTACATCCTGACGCCGTCATTCGACAACGTAACGGGATGCAACCAGGATCACGTCCAAGAAATCGACGCCTGGGTCGAGGCGATCCGCAAGAAGGAAAAGGTCGATCGCGTAGACATCGTCTGCCACAGCTTCGGCTGCTTGAATACCTTGGCGTGGCTGAAGCAGCGATGCGGCGTCCACCGGGTCCGACAGTTCGTCGGGCTGGCGGGTGCCGTTCACGGTACAAAAGTCGGTTGCTTGGACCCGTTCACGTGTGCGGCCAAGCAGATGTGCATTCCGTTGACCGGTGAGGAATCTTGGAAGCGTAACGACCTGCTGGTGTCGATCCACGGATGTGACGAAACACCCGGAGACGTGATGTACACGTCGATCTGGAGTGAGTACGACGAGATCATCAAACCACCCGAAGGGTCGGTACTGGCCGGGGCGCGCAACATCGAGGTCGAAACGAAGAACGTCGAGCACGCCACGATCTTCATGTGCGACGAGTGCTACGAGCACATGAAGGATGCCCTCTTGGGGGCCGGGGGGCTTAACGCGGACGGACCGGGCTGGGCGTGCCTGCCCGAAGAATGCCGGCCATCCGAGCCCGAACCCGAATCCGAACCCGTTCCAGAAGGATCTTCGCTGACCGAACCGATTCCCGAGACCATCGTGGAGCCGATGCCGGACGCGGCTTTAGGGGATCCTGATGCGGATCTGGTCTGCGACGGGGCGGCGGATTGGGAACGCACGGCCCCGGACAGTGCCGCGGCGGACGAGGGACCGTTGGATCTAGGCACGGCCAAAGATCCTGGTGCCGATCCGGGTCTAAACGCGTCGCCGCCTAGGGCGGGTGGCTGTGCGGCCGGCGCCCCGGGCGACTTGGGTGCCCTGTTAATGATGTGTGTGACGCTGCTGCTGCTTGCGCAAAAACGGCGACGTTGCGTCTGACCAGTGTCCCCAACGACTTTGCGGGGATACCCTAAAGGTCGCCACACGCCTGCCGATCAGGCGGCTGGGCGAAGGGCCAGGATCTGGCGTGCTTGCGTCGGTGTCGCCAGCGGCCGACCGGCCTCAAGGGCCATCGCTGCCACGGCCCGGACCAGTTCCCAGGAACCCGAGGCCAGCACGCCCTTCGAGGCGTACAGGTTGTCCTCGAGGCCGACGCGCACGTGGCCTCCCCTGGCGATTGCGGTGCGGGCCAGCGGCATCTCGAAGCGTCCAACGCCTGCAACCATCCAGGTCGCGCTCGCCGGGATCGTGGACCGCAAAAAATCCAGCCGGTCCTCGGTGCCTGTCATAGCGCCAGGCACCCCCAACACGAAGTCGAAATGCAGCGGTTCGGGGATCACGCCCTTGCGCGCCAGCAGCAGTGCATTGTCCACGAAGCCTGCGTCGAACGCCTCGATTTCCATCCGCGTGCCAGCGGCCGTTGCCTTGTTCGCAATTGCCGTGATCATCGGGAAGGTGTTTTCGAAGACCTCGTCGCCGAAGTTGCAGGTTCCGGTCGTCAGCGTGCAGAAGTCAGGTGCCAGTTCCAGCGGGCCGGTGCGTTGTTCGACCGTCATTCCGACCGCGCCGCCGGTCGAGACCTGGAGGATCAGTTCGGGGGCCCGTTTTCGGATCGCCGCGATCGCCGCAGCGAAAGTGTCGCGATCCTGGGTTGGCGACCCGTCTGGGTGCCGGACGTGCAGGTGGATGACTCGCGCACCCTCGGCGAAGCAGCGTGCGGCCTCGTCGGCCAGTTCGTCTGCGGTGTAGGGGACGGCTGGGTTGTTGGCCTTCATCACCTCGGCGCCGCAGATCGCGGCGGTAATTATCAGGGGGTCCTTCATGAAAGCCTCCATTAGAAGTCGGTTCGGGTCACCCAGTCGGCGGCATGGTTACTAAAAATCAGTGATCGTGCCGCTGCAACTCTATCGGTGTCACGCAGGTACCGGTTGCCCGGCATACGACGACCGGCGGGTCCAGCACGTCGGCCCGGGACGGGTGTGCCGGGTCGCGCGAAGCCGCGATAACCTTGGTCGCGGTGAATTCCATCCGCCGGGAGGTTCGGCCCACATTTACGATCCGGCCGTGCGCCTCGATAAAGTCGCCAGCGTACACCGGTGCCAGGAACTCGATCGCGTCGTACGCCCGGAATAGCCCTTCGTCGCCGTCTTGTCGGATCAGCAGTTCCGTAGCCACGTCACCGAACAGGCCAAGCATCCGGGCGCCGTCAACCAGGTCGCCGCCGTAGTGGACTTCGTGGGCGCTGATACGCAACCGAATCACAACCTCGTTATTCATCGTCATCGTACCCTCCATCCGACAGACCCCAAGTTCAGGCCCGCGGCCGCGCGATTATTACAAGCGACAGCCCGAACGGCAGCGCAAGGCGACGTTCGATGGGCAGGGCCAGCGGTGCCAAGTGTTCGTAAATGGCAAGTTGCCCGACCGGCAGCCGGTTTCGCTTCAGCACGCGGCCGTTGACGAACCAGCCCAGCATACCTAACGCGTTGAAACTCATCGATGTCTCGATCTCGTAACCGGTCGATTCCAGCAGTGTCTTCAGTCCGTCCGCCTCGTAACGTCGGAAATGGCCCAGACCCTCGTCCAGTGGCGAATACAGTGCGGGCCCCGCAGGCACCAGCAGCACCAATCGCCCACCGGAGAACTGCAGTGCCGGGCGCATGTTTTTCAGGGCCGCCACGTCGTCTTCGACGTGTTCCAGCACGTTCAGGCAAACGACCGTGTCGAAGTTGTCGAAAACCAGGTCGTCGGGAAGAGGCCGGCTGACGTCCCAGGTCCGGACCGAAAAACCATCGTACGCCGAGAACTGGTCATCCAGGCGCGACAGTGCGTCGGCGTGGATATCGGTCGCCGTGACTGCGGCACGTTGCAAAAGGAACTGGGTGATGTTGCCGGTCCCGGAGCCGACCTCAAGGATCCGATCGCCGCAGTAGGGCGCGATGGTCTCGTACAGGTGGCGGTTGAAGCGTTCCAGCGCGTTCATCTTGGTCAGCGTTTCCTGGACGATCTCGCCCTCAACGTAGTCGCTGTCCAGCATCGAGTACTTGAAGATGCACCACAGCGCTTCGAAGCCATCCCTGGCACCGATCTTCTTGCCCTCAGCGTAGGACCTGCCGCTGTAGGTGATCGGCACCTCGTAGATCCGGTAGCGCAGCTTCGCGATTTTTGCAGTGATCTCGGGCTCGATCCCGAAGCGTTCACTTTTCAACTTCAGCCCTTTGATCACGTCGGCGCGGAAAACCTTGTAGCAGGTCTCCATGTCGGTCAGGTTCAGGTCGGTGAAAGCATTGGACAACAGCGTCAAGAATTGGTTGCCCAGCGAATGCCAGAACATGTGTACCCGGCGCGTCTCGCCCGCAAACCGCGACCCGTAGACCACGTCGGCGCGGCCGTCCAACAGGGGCGCAAGCAGCCTCGGATAGTCGTTGGGGTCGTACTCCAGGTCGGCATCCTGGACGATAATGAAATCGCCGGTAGCCACAGCGAACCCAGTCCGCAATGCGGCGCCCTTGCCCCGGTTGACGTTGTGAAACTGGCAGCGCAGGGTCGCGGCCTTCAGGCGCGCCGCAGACACGCCCAAGGCGGCCATCATCGGCTTCCAGTCCGACGCCAGCGTCTGAACCAGATCGCGCGTGCCGTCCTTCGAGCAGTCGTCCACCAGGACCAGTTCCTTCTTCAATGCCGGTCCCAGGTCAACATTGAGCACGCGTGCCAGCAGCGATTGCAGTGTCCGGCGCTCGTTGTAGATCGGGATGACGATCGAAAGCGTTTTCATCGGCGATTCCCACCCTGTCTTTGAGCGTGTCCGAAGCGGCTGCGGCCACGGTCGCGCGGACCCCCGTCCCGCCGCGCTGGTGGTCTGCGGTCCGGACCTCGGCCGGATCGCCCCTCGTCGCGCCCGACGGCCTCTTCAATCGAGGCCAGGAACTCGACCGACCATGTGTCGCCGCGGTGTAGCGCTTCCACCAGGGTCGCCTGATCCGGCAGTTCATCCAGGAACACCGTGGCAGCCCGGCCGATTCGGTCCGCGTCATCAGGCCCCGTGCCGCCAAACGCGCTCGTCTTGTTGCGCAGGGACGCGTCCACGGCCATATTGTTGCGGTATCGGTCCTGGCGGGCGTTTGCCACCTGGATACCCGACAATCCGGTCAATCCGAAGACCGCGTCACCGAACGAATCGCCCCGCGTCCGGTCGTAGGGGTGCGCCGCCAACACGACGCCGCCGTGCGTATCCGCCAGCGCCATGACAGCCGCCGTGTCCCGGGGCGGCTCGGCGCTCCAGGGTTTGGCGTCCAGCACCGCTGGGTCCGCAGGTAGCCAAAGCAGTACGCCCCCATCCACCCGGAACTGCACGCCGAAAAACAGCGCCAGCCGCGGTGCGAACCGACTGGCCCGCGCGGCCTCGACGGGGGGCGCCACAGCATCGCCCACCAGGCAGACGCCGTCCAACCTGGCCTCGATACAGGCTTCAAGTAGCAGATCCAGCGCATCAAGATCCCCTTGTGGCGCCAACACGTACAGGTCAATCAACATCCGTTCGCTCCTTGTTGCGAGCCGCCGGCATGCCGGGGCCCGGTTTCCACGTCCGCCAATCGTAGTCCGTCCGCCGCCCGATTGCACCCCGTCCGATGCGTCGCGATCAACGCGCACCGCCTGGGTCACGCCACCAAGTTGACCAGGCGGTTTTTGACGACGATCGCCTTGCGGACCGGGCGGCCTTCCAGGAACCGGACCACCCGCTCATGCGCGAGGGCCAGCGCCTCCAGTTCCGCCTCAGGTGTGTCTTTCGGGACCATCAGATCCGCCCGGACCTTGCCGTTTACCTGGATGACGACCTTGACCTCGTCGTCGACGCACAACGCCTCGTCGTACCCCGGCCACGTCTGCTCGTTGATCGACGGTGCGTGACCCAACCGGACCCACAATTCCTCGCCCAGGTGCGGCGCGAAGGGGGACAGCAGAAGCGTCAGCGTTTCCAGCACCTCGCGGTGGCGCAACGGTTCCTTGTAGGCGTCGTTGACCAGAGTCATCATCTGGGCGATGGCGGTGTTGAATCGCAGCCGCTCGACGTCCTGGGTGACCTTGCGGATCGTCTTGTGGAGGGTCTTGCGCAGTCCCAAGGGGGCGGGCGCGTCGGACACCTCGCCTTCGGCCAACCGCCACACCCGGTCCAGAAAGCGTCGCGCGCCGACCGTCCCCTGGGTGTTCCAGGGCTTGACGACATCGATCGGCCCCATGAACATCTCGTAGACCCGCATCGCGTCGGCGCCGTACTTCTCGACGACTTCATCCGGGTTGACGACGTTGCCGCGTGATTTGGACATCTTCTGGCCGTCCTCGCCCAGAATCAGCCCCTGATTGAACAACCGCGCGAACGGCTCAGGCGACGACACGACGCCCATGTCGAACAGCACCTTGTGCCAGAAACGCGCGTACAGCAGGTGCAGCACCGCGTGTTCGGCTCCACCGACGTACAGGTCGACCGGCATCCAGTACTTTTCCTTCTCGGGGTCGACCAGTTGTTTCTCGTTGTGTGGGTCCAGGTAGCGCAGGTAGTACCAGCAGGAACCGGCCCACTGGGGCATCGTGTGCGTTTCGCGGCGCCCGATCACCTGCCCGGTCGCTGGGTCCTTGTAAGCGACCCAGTCTTCGATCGTCGCCAGCGGAGACTCGCCGGTGCCTGCGACCTGGTACGAGCCGACCTTGGGCAGTGTGACCGGCAGTTCTGATTCGGGCAGCGCCATCACCGTGCCGTCATCCAAGTGGACCAGTGGGAACGGTTCGCCCCAGTAGCGTTGGCGCGAAAACACCCAGTCCCGCAGTCGGTATTGCACACTGGACTTGCCCAGGCCTCGGCCTTCCAGGTCGGCGGTGATGCGCAGTTTAAACTCGTCGGTCGCCAACCCGTTGTAAGGACCCGAGTTGACCGCCACGCCTGTTTCGCAAAACGCCTGGTCCCCCACACCCCGTGGCGTGCCGTCGGGAGACACGACCTCGACAATCGGCAGCGAGAACGTGCGAGCGAAGGCGAAGTCGCGTTCGTCGTGGGCAGGGACCGCCATGATGGCGCCGGTTCCGTAAGTGATCAGCACGTAGTCCGCTACCCAGATCGGGATCTTTGCGCCGTTGACCGGGTTTACCGCATAGGCACCCGTAAAGACGCCGGTCTTGTCGCGAGTGGCGTCGGATCGGTCGATATCGG
>CAZHDQ010000124.1:0-7427 GCA_964531595.1 uncultured Anaeromyxobacteraceae bacterium | reverse complement strand
AGCCACCCCGGCGGGCGTCGTCGCCAGGCAAGGCGAAGGGGGGTTCAGGCGGGATCGAAACTGCGAAAACGCCCGCCCCAGAGGAAAGCGCGCCGCCGGAACCGTCGCCGGAGGAACTGCTGGCGAAACAGGTAGCCGACGTCGCGATGCGGTGGTCCCTGTCCGTGGTCGGGGACGCGATCGCGACGCTGGAGGTGATGCCCCTTGCGTCCCAGGCCGCCCAGTCAATGTCCACGGCAGACCTGGCTGGGGTTGATTCCGCACGGGCAGCGATCGGGGCTGCGCTGTCGCGGTTCGCCACGATCGTCGGGGAGCGCAAGGCAGATATGGACAGCCTGAGCGCACAGGGGGCGGACGTCCAGGCGTTGCGTGACCTTTACCTGAAGGGATATGTGGCTACGCTGGGCGGCTTGCTAGACCCCCGCTACGTCGCCAACCCGTTCGTACTTTGGACATTCCAGGGCAAGCGCGGGCCCATCGGCCTGGAGGGCTACCGTGGCGGAATCCCGAAAACCGCGCTTTCGGGCGACCCAGCAGCAGACGTCGCCGCCTCACTGGCCAACGCTGACCAATTGGTTGAGCGCTTCCGACCGATTCTGATCCAGGTACCGGCCATCCGCCGCTGGGCCGAATCGCTGGACCCGGCCCGCGCAGCCGATTATTCGGGGCTGGCCAAAGAAATAGTGCAGGGTCCGCTGTCCGGGAAGACCGGGCGGGAGCGCCAAATCCTGCAGGCGGTCGCCATCGACGCGGCCCCGCCCGAGTGGAGCGCTGTCCTGCGGTGCGACGAACGCAAACTGGCGGCACAGGTTCAGGCCGAGGACACGCAGATGCTGGCGGACGGGTACGGTAAGCCGCCTGCCCTGGACGCCGCGCGGTTCGCGAAACTGGATGACGCGGCCCGAACACTGGCTTCCGAGGCCGAAAGCTCCTACGTGGATGACAAGGTCGCGATGGCCGCTCTGGACACGGCGAATACCCCGGCCGAAAAGGAATATCTGCTGCGCCGCATGCGTGATCTGGACGTGTACAACAAGGTCTACCACGGGCTGGACGCGGATAACCAGGAAACTTTCGACAGGAAGCGCGCCGACGCGGGCAACTTCGGCGGGACTGCTGGCGAGGCCAGCCGAGACGTCACCGCAGGTCGGGCCGTCGGACAGGCGGCGCGGATGTTGCCCGGGGCGGTCTACTCGGAACTGGTCGGCGCCGGCCAGGCAATCCCGATCCTCGGCGACATCATCGAGGAGGAGTGGGGCGAGGAGGCACGCAAGACCGTGCTGGCTATTCACAGGGCGGCGGGCGTGGACGCCGAGAGCGCCGAGTTATCCGCATCCATCGGGACGGGCGCCGGCAAGTTGGCTGCCAGCATCGGGTTTGCTGGGGTCGGCGGTGCGGGCGCGGCCACGACGAAGACTGGGCAGGTGATTGGTAAGACGGTGGAGGTGGCCGACACCTTGAACGACGTGACTCAGGCCGTAACTGGCAGGACCATCACTGGCGAGGAAATCTCGTTGGGCGAACGGATCGCCGCCGGGGTGGGCCCGGTGTTTGGGAGCGCGGCCAAGGTTGTGAGCAAAGGTGGAAAGGTAGCTGGCAAGGGAGGGAAGGTGGCGGGCAAGGCGGATGTCGTCGCCGACGGGGGCGCAAAGGGGCGTAAGTCATCCAAGCGCTTGGTGGACGACTCGCGCAGGGACCACCTGAACATGGCACTTTCCGAGGGAGACGCAGATTCAGTCATCAGCATCGATGAGATTCAGCGCCTGGCGGGCGGGAGCGGGGCGCCGGACCAAACGCTGCGCGCCGCACTGGAAGGGGCTGATGTCGGGGCAGCGGCCCTCGGCACCGGCATGGAAGTCGCGCGGGAATCGCAGGGGCAATCGCAGGCGCAGTCCGAAACCGTGGCCCGAACAGACCCGGCGACCGACGCGAAGGTCTTGGCGCAGGCCCAGGGCTGGATCGGCGCCAACCCAGGCCATCCCCTGGGGGCCCTGGTCCAGAAACTGCTGGACGAGCAAAACGCCGAGCGACTGAGGATGCTGTTCGGATAGCAGCCGCGTCACGGACACTAGCGAGCCGGCTGAGCCATAGGCGCCCACCGCGCGGTCGCCACCTCGGTAGGGAGCCCGTCCTCGCCTCGAACGATGAATAACGCAGCAAGTTCCGGCCGGGATTCGACCAGGGTCCGGCCCGCCTCGACGCCCATCACCGTCAACGCCGTCGCAATGGCGTCCGCGCGCGCAGTCGGGAACACCCCGCCCTTCACCACGACCGTCACGCCCAGGATCGGCGATTCGACGGGCCGCCCCGTCCGTGGGTCGATGATGTGATGGAACTCGCTGTCACCGACCCGCACGGGTTGCTCGTAGTTGCCGCTGGTGGACACCGAAATGTCGTCCGGGCTGGAGAAGCTGCCCCAGACCGCATCTTTTTCCAGCGGATGGCGCACCCCGAGTCGCCACGGTTCGCCGGACGGGGAACGCCCGTGCGTCGCGATTTCGCCGCCGCACTGGACCAGGAAATCGGTCGCTCCACGCTCGCGCAGCAGCGCCGCAACGCGGTCCACTGCGTATCCCTTGACGATGCCGCCGAAATCCAGCGCGACCCCAGCCATCGCCCGGTGTACCAGGGAGGGATTGCTTTCGTTGGAGGCCAGGGTTTTCCCCAGTGCGCTGCGCCGCATCACGGTCAAACGGTCCATGCCCACCGGCGCCAGCGCCCTTGTAATTTCAGCAGTCGTCGGCAGGCTCCCGGTTCGTGCCGCATCCTGCCAAAGCGCCTTCAGGGGCCAGATCGTCGGGTCGAACGCCCCCCCTGTCAGGCCAAAGATTTCGCGTGACAATTCGAGCAGCGTCGAAAACTCCGAGGAAACTGCCCGAATCTGCTTGCTTTCGGGGTTATTGAACTCGCCGACCTCGGATGTCGGGTCGAACGCGTTGAACGCCTTGCCGATCCGCAGGAATTCGTCCCATGCCGCGCGGGCCGCTTCATCGCCCTCCCCCACCCGTTTCGCCGGCAGCCGAAAGTGGATTCGCGACGGAATACCGTGGTAGAGCATCTGCTGCTGGTCGACCCAACCGGCCTGCCCTACTGCCGAATCTGGCACCGCAGCGTCGCCCGACCGCATCACCACATCCCCGAGGGGCGACACATCCGTGGGCGCCGATGGCCACAAAACATGCAGGCCGACGGCGATCCCCAACAGTAGTACCAGCCCGACCAAGCCGACCGTTAAACGCCATCGCGCCGTTTTTGTAGGCGTATTCGTCCGCTCGTCCAATTCAATCCTCCCCAGCGACCGATCCCTCGGCTTCCGGTGTCCCGAACAGGGCGTCCATCGAATCCGCCAACGCCGGGAGCGTGCCCGTTGCTATCGCCTCACGAATCCGAGCCATCAACCGCGCGTAGTAGCGCAGGTTGTGTATCGTGTTCAGGACCGATGCCAAAATTTCCTTCGCGACGAACAGGTGGCGCAGGTACGCACGTGTGTATCGAGTACACGCAATACAGTCGCAATCCGGGTCCAACGGGCCCATATCGTCCTTGTAGGCCGCATTTTTGATGACGACGCGGCCCCGGCTCGTCAGAAGCAGCCCGGTCCGGCCCGCACGCGTTGGAAATACGCAGTCAAAAAGGTCGACGCCGCCCAGCACGCACCGGGCAAAGTCGGCCGGCATCCCGACCCCCATCAGGTAGCGCGGTTTTTCATCGGGCAGCACGGCGGCCGTTGCCCCGGCCACCCGGTGCATGTCCACTGGCGCCTCGCCGACCGAAAGCCCGCCGATCGCAAACCCCTCGAATGGCAGCGCAGTAATCGCGGTCGCATGCTGCCGGCGCAAGTCCATATCCAGCCCGCCCTGCACGATCCCGAACACCGCCTGATCGCCACGGCACCGGGCCTCAATCGTTCGCCCTGCCCAAGAGGTCGTCCGTTCCAACGCCTCGTGGATCTCGCCAGCGTCGGCCGTCGAAGGCGGGCAGACGTCCAGGGCCATCGCGATGTCGGAACCCAGCGCCTCCTGGATCTCGACGACCCGTTCGGGCGTGAACACGTGCAACGACCCGTCGATGTGCGACCGAAACGTGGCACCATCGTGTGTGATCCGGCGGAGCGCCGCCAGACTGTACACCTGGAAGCCCCCGGAATCAGTCAGGATCGCGCCATCCCAATCCATGAAACGATGCAGTCCGCCGTGGGCCGCGATGATGTCGGGACCGGGCCGAAGCGCCAGGTGGTAGGTATTGCCCAGGATCAGCCCGTACCCCAGGTCCGAAACGGTGCCCGGCAGCAGGCCTTTGACCGTCCCCTGGGTGCCGACCGGCATGAATGCAGGCGTCTCGATGGTTCCGTGGGGCGTGGACATGGTCCCCAGGCGCGCACCGGAACCCGGGTCGCGCTGCCGGACCTGGAACGAGAACCCTTGGGACATCGGTCCTCCCACCAGCCGGTCACAGGACCAGCATCGCATCACCGTAGGAATAGAAACGGTAGCCCGACCGAACCGCCCGCCGGTAAGCGCTGAGCACCCGGCGACGACCCGCGAAGGCCGACACGAGCACGATCAGTGACGACCCTGGCAGGTGGAAGTTAGTCACCAACCCCGAGACCACCCGGAAACGGTGGCCCGGGGCGATCAGCAGGCGCGTGGCCCCGGCGCCTGGCACGACGCACCCAGACGATCCGGCTGCCTCCAGGGCGCGCGTGACCGTGGTCCCGACGGCGATTACACGCCGGCCGTCGGCCAGCGCGCGGTTGACGCGTTCGGCTGTGTCATCTGAAATGCGGTACGATTCCGTGCCCACGTCGTGCAATCGCACGTCGTCCACGGCGATAGGTTTGAACGTCCCGGGCCCTACGTGCAGCGTTACCCGATCCACCTCGACCCCGTTGCCCGCCAGTTCCCGCAGCAGCGCTTCCGTGAAGTGCAACCCGGCCGTCGGGGCCGCAACCGCGCCAGGGTCCCTGGCAAAAACTGTCTGGTAGCGCTCGCGATCCAGTTCGCGGTGCTGGTCATCATCACGCCGGATGTAAGGTGGTAGCGGCATGTGCCCCAGGCGCGCGAGCATCGCGTCCACGTCCTCGCCGTTTTCCATCGCCAGAAACGCCGAACCGTCGCCGACCACCGACTCGACCCGGACCCGCGTGTCCGAAAGCGCACCGTCCGGCGCGAGCAGTCCCAGTTCCGCTCCGGCCGTAAGGCCCCGATGTGTACCGAACATCGCCCGAAACCGTCCAGGCATCCGATCCAACACCAGCAACTCGACTCGTCCCCCCGTCGTTTTCTTGGCGAACAGCCTCGCCGGGATCACGCGGGTTTCGTTGACCACCAGGACATCGCCCGCCCGCAGCAATCCGGGCAGATCAGAAAACACCCGGTCGACCACCGACCCGGTACGGCGCGGCATCACCATCAACCGGGAGTCAGTGCGCTGCGGCGCTGGGACTTGCGCCACCCGCTCGGGTGGCAACACAAACCCGTAAGATGACAGGGCAAATCGAGGCGGAATCGTGCCGATCATCGGTCCTCGTAATCGCGGCCCATGCCAGCCGCGTCGATCCGCTGGACCTCGGATCGCAACCGCTCGCGATCCGATTCGAACGTCAACTCATGCTGGGCAGCATGAAAATCGGCCTTGTTCAGCACGACTGGGTACATCGCTATAGCCACCTTGACCTTGTCGGCGTCGAACGTAAACACCTGCATTACCCGCCTGACCTGCTCAGTGGTGAAGCGGTTGTTTCGCACCACGTCCATTAGGTACGCCATCTGGTCCTTCGCAAACGACAGTTCCTGAAGCCGGTTTACCAGGTCGCCGAAACGCTGCAAATCGATCGGCTCGGGACCGTCAGGCTGCATGCGCGGCGGCACCGGCGGATACCTGGGCGGCCGCGATTCCTCGACCACCAGG
This sequence comes from uncultured Anaeromyxobacteraceae bacterium, assembly GCA_964531595.1. Classification (GTDB taxonomy): domain Bacteria; phylum Myxococcota_A; class UBA9042; order DTJE01; family DTJE01; genus DUVQ01. The sequence goes on along the minus strand of CAZHDQ010000124.1, from coordinate 1,517 downwards.
GTAGCCAGCCCGTCCACCAGACGCGTCCGCGCCTCGGCCGCCTGCCGAAGGGCCCGGTCGCGCGATCGGGAAGGGCGCATGTCGTCGAGAGTCGCGATAACGCCGTCCAATTCAACCAGTGCAGCCTGAAGCGCGCGGACCGCGGGCACTTGCGCCAGTAAGGGTTTCCAGGAGGCGAAAACCCCCATCCCAACAACCAGCGCCGCCACCCCAAGCAGCCTTCCGTTCATAGCGTCCTCCTTCCGGCAAGTCACCCGCGAACCGGCGCCTATTGTACCTGCGTCCCCGGTTTTTCCGGAATACCGTCAGCGGATCGTTCGGCCACCATCAGAAGGCCCACCGACGCCCCAAGCACAAGGACACCCCCACCGATCCCCGCAAGCGTAACCGGTTCACCGAACCACATCACGCCGATGATGTACGCGAACACGGGGTTCAGGTAGGAAAACCCGCTGACTACCGAAGCCCGTTCGCGGGCATAGGCCGATGTCATGAACATTTGCCCGCCCAGGCCAGCCAGCCCGACGCCAATCAGGAGCATCGCCTCGCGCGGTCCCGAAAGCACCTCGACGATTCCAGCCGGGTCCACTTTGGTCATCCCCGCCAGCGCCGCGACACCCAGTACAAGCACCGAGTACACCGACGACCACAAGGCGAAGTGCAGCACGATCCGTGCGGATGGTTCTGTGCTGGACAGTCGCCGCACGGCTAGATACGCCATCGCCGCGAACAGTGCGGACAGCAGGCCAAGTAAAGCAATACCGACCGAGTGCTCGCCAGTCGCCTCGCCACGGGCCACACCCCCGTATACGAGCCAGGCAACGCCGACCAGAGCCAGTAGCACCAGCGGCACCAGTCGGCCGATGCGGCGCTCGCGCAGGACCAACCCCGACAGCAGAACCACGAACACCGGCGAACTGGCGTTCAGGAGGGTCGCCGTGGAAAGCGGCAGATATTCGATGGCCAGGAAGAACAGGAACATGGCTGTAAAGCCCGCCGTGCTGCGAAAGAACAGCAGCCATCTGCGGCGACTGCGAAACGCCACGCCCTTGGCCAGGAAGTAAACCACCAGCGGTAGGGCACCGATAACATTCCGGAACAGGACCGCCACCAGGAACGGCAGGTGGTCAGTCGAGGCCTTGACCAATGCCCCCATCGTCGCAAAGCACAATGCGGCCAGTACCATCCTGACGATTGCTGACCGGGTATTGTTGGCGTGCATCGCGACAGGCGCCTTGGGTGGAAAACGGGTCAGCCGGACCCGGCGGTTTGTTCAAGGATCCAGGCAAGGTAGGGTGCGCTACCAGCGGCAACCGGCAGCACCAGGACCTCGGGCACTTCGTAGGGATGGATTTCGTGGACCCGGGCAATCACCGATTCCGACTGCGCCCGCGCGGTCTTGATGAACAGCAGTTCCTCACCATCGTCGTGGACCCGGCCCTCCCAGCGATAGATCGATCGTATGCCGGGCAGTCGGTTCACGCATGCGGCCAGACCGGAATCCACCAGTTCGCGGG